>NZ_JAVRCB010000031.1:0-35575 GCF_034530955.1 Nostoc sp. DedQUE05
GTATAGAGAAATACCCGTGTTTCCATGATTCATCCCGCATTTATGCAACGCCAGATTTACATTCACATTGTTTTATGAGCTTAGATATCATAGCAAAAATTCTTCCCTTACCTAAAGATTGTTATGAAATATAGCAACAATGCCTCAAATTCTTTAGTTCTGTGGATGCGTGCGATCGTCTCCGACGGGGCGTAGCCCATTGCCATTTTTTCACCGCGCATCATCAAAACCTGTGCGATTGTAAGCGATCGCTCCGAAATACCGAAAGTGCGATCGCCTGTTTTAATCAGTGCGATCGCCCCAGAAGTTTCTAGAAAATGCGATGGCTACACCCGCCGCAGGCATCCCAGTAGAACTAATTGATTTCCCTAAACAAAATGTTCCCTGAGCGAAGTCGAAGGGAACATTCTAATTGCTCTTAGTACCAATGCCATCGCAGAGGTGCTTGTCGCTCACATTGGGATTTGATTGTAAATAACCACGTAGCCGATTGCAACTGTAAACGATTAAATCATTTAAAGTATTTGGGTACACCTTCCAAAGTTTGACGGTTTTGTCATAACTTGCAGAAGCGATGGTCTTGCCATCGGGGCTAAATGCTACGCCAATGACCGCATCGCTATGCCCTTTGAAGGTGGTGATTTCTTTAGCTGTTGCCGCATCCCAGACTTTCACGGTTTTGTCATTACTTGCAGAAGCGATGGTCTTGCCATCGGGGCTAAATGCTACGCCAATGACCCCAGAGCTATGCCCTTTGAAGGTGGTGATTTCTTTAGCTGTCACCGCATCCCAGACTTTCACGGTTTTGTCATCACTAGCAGAAGCGATGGTCTTGCCATCGGGGCTAAATGCTACGCCAATGACCGCATCGCTATGCCCTTTGAAGGTGGTGATTTCTTTAGCTGTTGCCGCATCCCAGACTTTCACGATTTTGTCATAACTTGCAGAAGCGATGGTCTTGCCATCGGGGCTAAATGCTACGCCAATGACCGCATCGCTATGCCCTTTGAAGGTGGTGATTTCTTTAGCTGTTGCCGCATCCCAGACTTTCACGGTTTTGTCATTACTTGCAGAAGCGATGGTCTTGCCATCGGGGCTAAATGCTACGCCAATGACCGCATCGCTATGCCCTTCTAAGCGGTTTCTCTCTTGGGTATTGTAAATTCCTCGCTGTAGTGCCAATATAGCTTGTTGGTTAGCCTCTTGTTCTAAATTGGCGTTTTTAATTGGTCTACCTAAAATTTGTCTACCTGACTGTGTAGCTGCAATCATAGCCTCAAGTTGCCTGTCAGAAAGTAAAGCAGTCTCTGAACTTTGCGCCAGAGAAATGGTACTTTGTTGTGTTGCTTCCTTGGTTTTGTTTTGGGCGTTCCACCATTGATAACCTGCAAATATAGCTACTCCAGCTAACCCCATACTAAACAATGTAACAACTCGATTTTGCCGCCGTGCTGCTGCCAACTTTTCTTGTTGGCGTTCTTTCTCTTCTCGAACCAGCCTATTTCGCAGTTCTTGACTATCCTGAATGTACTCCTGGGCTACCCCATTCAGCATTTGCCAATCACCAAATCTAGTTAAATATGCTTCTGCTACTGCTAATCTGTCATCTTGTCTGAGGAACCCTGGTTTTTTCTCATTCCTCTGCCATTCTTGGGCTTCCGCTTCAATCTGTCGCTCAATGCCTATTCCTAACTTATATTCCTCTTTCCACTCCCGCAACATTTGCCAGTGGCGGATAAGGGCCTCGTGGACAACATCTAAAATTACATCCTGGGAATCCGGCTCATCCGTCTTTGTAATTAATCGTGCATCTTTATCCGCTAACTTCTCACTCACCTGTTGCAAAAGTTCCAAAGAATGATGGGAATTAACCAACTCGCCCAAACGCATGCGCCGCCGGACATCTGTGGTTTCTCCGATTTGTGTCAATTCTAGAAAAATCCGCCGCGCCACAGTTTTTTCTGTTGGTGAAAGACTTTCGTAAACTGCATCAGCGCGTTTTTGTAGCGTTCCTTCCACCCCGCCTAAATCCTGATAAGTTTTCAAGGTGAGAACCTCATCGCCTTGATTACTCGACTCACGCCACAATTCTGTCAAGGTATATTGCAGCAAAGGCAAACTTCCGGGGTAATCCTCAACATCATTAATTAGTTGCTGTTCTAACCTTCCCTCTATGCCTAATCCTACCCAATCAGCCGGTTTAGTAATCGCTTCTTCAATTTCCTCACGGCTTAAGTGTTCGACGTTGATGTAAGGTTTATGAATTCTGCTGGCATATTCAGGATATTCTCGCCATCTCGCCCGAAAATCCGATCGCATCCCAATGAAAATATAGAGGTTATCTGTACAATCAACTAATTCCCGCAAACAGTCAAAGAATTCTTGGCGCTGGCTGTCATCGCACATTGTAAAGCATTCTTCAAACTGGTCGATAATCAAGATGACTGGTGTGTTTAATGCTTTTAACTCCTTGCCGATGACATGGGTAAAATTACCCCTCCCCAACCCTCCCCTTGTAAAGGGGAGGGAGTTAGATTTTCCAGTTTCCCCCCTTTTTAAGGAGGGATTAAGGAAGTTAGATTTTCCGGTTTCCCCCCTTTCCAAGGGGGGATTAAGGGGGGTAATTTGACTTGTCTGTACACCGGAACTTTGCAATGTGGGATTAAGCGGGGTAAGAGAAAGATTAGGCAAAGAAAGTGCAAAGACCTCCTGTAAACTGTTAACAGGAGATTCTTTCGGCGTAAACGGTGTAATATAAGTCCAGCGATCGCTCCCTGGAATCTCTTGTCCTAGCTTCAGTTGGTAGAGTAACCCAGCCCGTAACATAGATGATTTTCCACTACCGGAAGCACCTAATACAGCAATTAGGCGATGCTTATCTCTTACCTGTTGAATCAACTGCCCAGTTAGCGCACTCCGCCCATAAAAAACCTCAGCATCTTCCTTTGTCTCGGTAAAATACGACAGCGAACGATAAGGACACTTATCCTGAAAGCTTTTTTGAGAAAACTTAGTAGTCAGCAGAATTGCTCGTGGCGAATTGGCAATTAACGGACGCTGGACTGTATTCGGCATTTGGCTGATAATGAAATCTGCCAATTTGTGGCTATTGATAATCCCATCTGCGTCATTTTCTGGGTTCAATCCTGCGAGTAACGCCTGCGTCATCAACCCCTGCGTGTGGGGAATTTCGACACCAGTTTCGTAGGAACGGGTTGCAGTAATAAAACAGTAGTCTTTATCTGTAGGAATAAATTTTAACAATTCACCGCTATAGCAGCAATCTAGCCAAACAACAACTCGTTTAACCAGACTTCTTTGCAACTGCTCACCCAACCAACTTAAAGGTATACCATAGATTCCTGCTTCAGGTAAAACATCACTAGTAGCTAAAAATACTTCTTCTTTGCCCGCTACAGTTTTGCACCACCCATGTCCTGAAAAAAAGAATAACGCTGTTTCTGGCGTGGGGTTTGGATCGGGAGGATTGAAAAGATTTGCGATCGCTTCTTGTAATTCTTGCACCTTTACCGCCCCTTGGCGGTCAATTTTACTTTCTCCCTTCTGGTTTAAAGTTTTAGGTAAACATTGAGCGCGGAAAGGTCTATAACCGTATTGTTCTAATTGCTGGGCAATTTTCTCAGCATCTTCTGCTGCTGCTGTTAGCGGCTTTAGGGTGGTGTACTCTGGGTAATAATTAATTCCAATAACTTGAGCCGCCCATTCCGATGCCATTTTTATTACCTGACTAACCATTAGAACTTTTTTTTGAACTGTAGACACTAATCTGTCCACAGCTTTAATACCTAATCCACAGCATTCTTTAGTTTCTACGGAAAATAACTAGGAAACCGTGCTAGGACTTACGCACCTCCGAGAAAAAATAAGGCTTTGCGATCGCTTCCCTACCCTGCGGAAACGCTAACAGCGAACGGTCGCAATGACGAAATTACGTTATTGTTGCGTAATATCATGTCCGCTTGATTGCTTATTAAACCCGAAGAACCCCACCCCACCAAAGCTGTGCTTTGTCTCCCCTCCCCGCAGGCCTACAGTGTACACACAAGTCTGAAATAGCTGATTAACCCAAGGTTTTACCCCACCCTAACCCTCCCCTTGTAAAGGGGAGGGAACTAGATTTCTTATTTCCCCCCTTTACAAGGCTACGGTGTATACACAAGTCCTAAAATCATTGCCTGGTAAGATACAAGCCTTGGTAGGCAAGGTTTTGAGTTAAGCGAACTGATTATCAATAGTGTCAGCTTATTGATAGAGTCCTAACGGAAAATCAAAGATTTTAAAAAAAATTTTCTGTTGTTTTTTGTTGATTTGATTGCCAACTCGACTTGTGTATACACGGTAGCTTTACAAGGGGGGATTAAGGGGGGTAATTTGACTTGTGTGTACACCGTAGCCCCGCTCTTCGGGAGGGGTTGGGGGTGGGGTTCTTTTATTATGGGTAATTTGGCGGACATGATATAAGTCCTGCGTGCAATAAACTATATTAATTTCCGCAATAACAGGTATAATAAATAACGTTTTATTGTGTAAATTATTCTTTCTAGACATAAAGAATCAAAACTGAACATCAAGGTATCTGCTGTAATCATCTCATTCTAAATTATATTTATATTAGTCGTAGTGAGTTTGGTATAAAAACCTATGAAGACCAAGGCTGACAATACTATCATTGCTTTTCTATTGGCGTTTCAAGACTTAAAAACCGCCCTCAAAGAACAAGAAAAACAGAATTTAAAAGAAGTTGCAAAGCAATTAGACACCCAACCCAAAGCTTGGGAAGACTATATTAAAGGACGTTTATTAGAAATAATTACTCCTAATCCTGACTTAAATCAATCTTATCAATTTTATAAATCTCAATTAGATAATCTAGAAGAAATTCCTCATGATTTACTTCCAACTGAAGCAGAAATTAGTAGCCTCAATACTTTTGACAAGTATCCAATAACTAGAGGCTTTAAACCCAAATATGAAGCTACAGGTTACGAAAGCCAACTCAATAATGTTGTAGTCATTGTTGGGAGTTCTTCTCAACCAGAAGAAACAGTAAAACAAGTCAAATTTTTAGAAAAATGGAAACAACTTTTATCTCAATCCAATCAATCAAATTAGTTTTGCCCTTGTGATGAGCGATTTAATCTATCCTACACTTGATTTGTTTCTATATGCTTTAAAAAGTTCTTTAAACACAACTGACGCAGAAACGCAAAAAAACAAAGCAGCTTTTTTAGAACAATTACCTTCTGATACTCAATTCTACGATCCTGACATTGAAACCGAGTATTTAGAGATTACCCACCCTCCTCAAATTAACTTTATTCCCGACAATAAAAGTTTAGAAGGATACTATTATGCTGTTAGATTAAATGATACTTATGGCTTACAAATAGATTGTTCTATTAATAATCAAACTGAGAGTCAACCAGCTAAGTCTTTTGCAATTTTAAAGACTGAAATCGAACAAAAACTAAATAAAGAACTGAAACTAATTGGAAAAACCTGGTTGCTTTCTGGTTGGCTAGCAGAAAACTCATCTCAGAGCCATGAAGATATTGCCAAAGATTGCTATTATGCTTTATTTAAAGATACTTCTTGGCAACCAGAAAAAGGTACTTTTTTAGATGGTAAAGTTTTTGAATTAGGACGATCGCAATATATAAATCAGAGCCTAAAAAACGCAACAAGTTCTCTAAATAGTAATGAAGATGATGTGATTATTACTATTTACAATAATCGAGAGAGCGCAGAAAAATCTGCGGAATTTTATAAAGATTGGATGGGTTTATTTTGTTATCGAAGTAAGATTTCGTGGGCTTATTGGCAAAGTCGTTTAGTCAAAGAATCTCTGCTAAATCATTATAAACAGATTGAAGAAAATAGAAAAATTACCAATCAAAGTAATTCTCGGCAAGAAAAGCAGAATATTACAACTTCTCGCAAGATTTTAAATAATATTGATAATATTCTTCAGCAATATACAATCGACTTACTCAATCTCTCTTTCCAAAAACAAATAATTGAAATTAATTTATCTAATTATCAAATCCGCTTGGCTTTGATTCAAGAAAAAGCAGGTCAAAATAATCAGTTAGATTTTTTAGAAAAATTTAGCGGACTAGCCAACAAAAAATATTTACCACAAATTACTAAAGATATCGAAAATATGCAGCTTGGGTTGCAGCTTTTAGAAGATACAATTAACGCTACTCGCAGTCGCATAGAAGTCGAGAAAGCAGAACGAGAGCGTAACTTTCAAGAGCTTGTAGCTGTTGCAGGTGCTAGTATAGCAACTATATCTCTGGTAAGAGAGCCTGCAAAAGATTGTAATAAAGATATTTTTTTTAAGCAAGTTCGCTTCTTTTGCGACTACCCTTTCAGTTCCAGTTTCATAGTTGGAATTATTGTTGGTTTTGTGGTTTTGTGGCTGAGGAAACGATGGCGATCGTAAAATCATGTAATATTCTCAGTAGATTGTCTTAGCTGAGGAACTAGCACAGACAGCACCACATCAGATTCAATCACCAGTTGTTTGAATGAACTTGAAAGAAGTTATTTTTCTCCTTCGTAAGCTAGGGCTTGGTCGCCTGCTTGGGCAAATGCTTGGGCGAGTTCAACTAGCTTTTGTCGCTCTCGATCGTTAACGATACCAGCCGGAGGTGGCATCAGTTTTTCTTTGATTTGGCGTACCGTTTCGTGTCGTAATGAGAGCGCTTGATTTGGATAACTCAGCATTACTAAAGGATTTTGTTTAGCCGCGTTGTCTGGACTATGGCAAACAATACAAGCGTGTTGACGTAGATTAACCTCAAATGCACGATAAGCAGCATCAACTTTAGCAACGTGTGGGTTCGATGGAGAAAATAAACGGGTATATAGTGTTACATAAGGTTGTTTCTGACCATGAGCATCATCCCAAACCCAATTACCATCCCATACATGATTTACTACTAGTCTTTGTGAGTCAACCACAGCTGAACGCAGCGCCCCTTTAAGCTTTTTCTGTTCTAGAAACAGAAGTAATTCAGTACTTTGCTGGTAAGAACTCCACTTTTTCGATGAGTGCCAAAAAGGATAAGGATAAGCGCCAATATCAAGCTGATTACGGAACTGAATGGGAAGGTGAATCACAATTAAATTGTTTACTTGTTCAACCTTTGGTTCACCTTTGAACATAAAAGTAGCTAGGTAAATACGACGCCAAACTAACGGATTAAATTCAGTTGTTTGATTATCTTTGAGATTATAATTACCGACTTTGCTTTGAGCGCCCCACAAGAAGGGTGCATTCATGGTTTCGCGGAGGGTTGTTAGTTTAGCGAGTTTGTCAGCGCATGAGTTGAAGGCAGCTAAATTTTTAGCATCAGAGACAACGGGACAAGCAGCAATAATTTCTTTACCGATTTTCTTAGCTAGTTCTATGTCCGGTGATGCTTCTTTTGCTGATACTATATTTTTGGGATTGAGTGCTTGTGTTGTAGATATCAAGAACGCGATCGCTACCGCTATGCTCAATAACATAGATCGCGACCGAGAGTAAAATCTCCGAAGATCAGACATTGTAAAACTCTGAAACTAAATAGGATTTAAGTAAATATAGAGACACGATATTTCGCGTCTCTATATTTTCTAAACAGTTAAAGCCTTAAATTGTGATTCTTGTACCATCAAACTTGGTGAAGGTGAAACCTGCAAATTTTTCGCGGAACGTTAGCTTTTCATCTCTGAGAATGCTAATTGCGATCGCTTCGCCAAGGGCCAACGACGCTGCTGCATCTGTGCGCCAGTGAATCCCAGCACTATCACGACCCAAGCCAATATTTGCCGCCAGTTTGTTTAATTCGCCGCCCACGGTCAGCAGTGGCCCTTGATAGGGAATCAACTTGGTGGGATCTTTGGGATCGGGTACCACCGGATTCGGAATCACATAACTCTCATCAAATAGTGCTTTCAAAATGGTGACACTGGCACCTGCGGACACCGAAGCGCCACCTGGATAAGAAGAGTGGAATGGTGCCCCTTCAGGAAAAGCTTGCGGTAACAGATAGGATTTGTTTTTGCTGAAGAAGCGGTCTAGTACTTCTGAGTTAAAAACATCGGGGTGAATCGGATAGTTTGTTTTATTCACCTTGTTGTTGTGAACCAAACCACCATAAGCCTCTGCTCGCAGACGACGGTGAACATAGTACTTCTGCCAATAAGCCGCTCTGATTGCATGTGGAGCAACCCAAGCGATGAGAGATTGTGAATACCCTGGACCAAATGTCGCAGTACCACCCGCTTGGGTCTTCGAGTTGTTATAAGGATTACCGGGATTGTAAGGTGAGCCAACGCCACCAGCTAGGAAGTCATTAATGACTGGCTTGGCGAGTAGAATTAGAGCAGCATTTGCATAGACGGGTGGTGGTGTGTGGGCAATCTCTGACTGGTCGCGCCCGTTGATAAAGTAGCGAGGGGTTGGGTCAAATTTAATCGTTCGACCAGGATCGCCACCATTTTGCACCAGCAACCACTCGTTATAGTTGGTTTGAAAACTGTTTTCGGGAATAGCTAGGGGAACACGGTTAAGCTGAACATAACTCTGTGTTCCTGCGGGCACAGGACGCAGTAAAAACTGGGAGACGTATGGCCCCACATCTACCCCTGGTAACGTGTAGTAAGTCGTTCCACCAGAGCCATTAACGTAAATCGCGGTGCCTCGAAATAGGAGTTCGGGTGTAACTCGTCCGTTCTGTTTAGGCCCTTTGAATGCTGACAACCGATTCAGATCCTGAACTGCTGCCAGAATCAGCGGGTTAGTTGTATTATTGCGGAACTCACTAAAGGGTATATCCTGCAACAGTTGTTGCCAAGCAACTTCGAGGAATTCAGCCGCCTGCTCTGCACTATCGAGGGTAGGTGGCACTGGAATTGTCAATTGGGTCGGATTCAGCCCACTCAAGCTAACCGCTAATGGACCGAGCGGTTGTACCAGCTTCCGTTTGCCACCCAGGATGATATTTTCATACTCATTGGGATCATCGGAGGTCAACGCATTAATAAAAGATTGATAAGCCTTCAGATCCACTTCGCCCAGCTTGTTATGGGGTAATCCTCGTGTATCCGTCGCAATTTTGTTAGCATACTTCGCCTCATCTCCATTGGTGGGATGAGGAGGAATAGGAACTTCCGAATTAACCTTGGCTGCTCTTGTACGTACTTGAAAAGCTCTATTACGAAAGTTGCTATAGTTAAACGTTGCAGGAGTAAACGTTGCAGGAGGTCTTTGGGCCTGGACAACATTTCCTCCTTTCTTCAAGGAAAGAGATGAGCTGAAAACCCCTGCCACAACACTAGCTGCACTAAACAAACCGGCGCGACCAAGAAATGAGCGTCTGCTGGCGTGACTACCAAAGAAACGTTTGCTAGCTACACGGGGTTGTTTCAGTTTATCTATTTCGTTATTAGCCTGAGTAGTTTGCTCGGAACTTTGATGAGAATTTGGATCTACTTGCATGAGATGTTCTCCACTAGAAAAAATAATCCAAAAATTTAGTCATAAGTGAATACATGAGCATCTGAAAACTAGAACAACTAGCCATACAAAAAATGCCCACTCCCAGAGAAACAGGGAAATTGAATCTGATTTGGGATGATATCTGGGGTTACTTTACTGGTAATGGAAGGTAACTTGCATAAGAGTGATATCAAGTTCGGTTAAACACTTAATAATATCTGTAGGTTACGGTTGATTGAAGAACCTAGAATCTAATGCGAATAGCATCTCCTAGAGAAAGGGCTTCTCGCAGTCAAACCCAACATTTGATCCTTGTTTAGGTTGGGTTTGACTGCCGTTAAACCCAACCTAAATTGATAGATTTTATTATAAGTAATCATCCAAACTTGATATGATTCTCCTGACAGTCATACCAGCACTGAATGCCGATATTATGCCTTCATTGCATGGCTGTTATACTTTTGTAGTTGTAATCAGTGCGATCGGATGTTGCCGGATTAAAGCACAGCTAAAACCACGGCTTGCTTCCAGTCAAGCTATATAGTACTGTAAATTTATCGATTTACCGTATTTTATAGATGTTAAATCAGACTTTCTCACAATCGGTGATAAAAATCAAGAGGTTTTTACAATAAACTTAGCAAGAGCGGGAAACCCTAGAGTAACAGCACACAGTGTTGTATTTTCTGCTTGAGACTGTGGATAAAACGCAACGCGGTGGGTTTTGATCGAGTATCAACAAAGGCGGTTGTTGTTGAAAGGTTGAGTTGAGAGAACTACGAGTAGGCATAGCCCGTCATAGACATCGCTTCCAGACAACATCCCATCAAAGCGGATTTAGCCTTTATTGGACTGGGCAATTAAGCCCAACTCTGCATAAATTGGATGCACTATTTTTCTTATTTGGGGCAGTTGTCTACTAAAAAAATATGCTCCTAAAATGCAACAAACACCGCCAAATAATAAAGAATTATTAACACCAAAGTAACCTGTTAATGCTCCAAAAAATAAATTACCAAAAGGTAGTATTCCTAAAAAACCAGTTGTAAATATACTAGTTACTCTACCTCTTTTGTCTTCATCAGGAAGAATTGATTGTACAAAGTTATTGATTGAAGCCAAGGTGAGAGTATTATTCATACCGATGATAAACATGAATAATAGACAAATCTCCAAATTGTTTGAGCGAGAAAAAACTGTTAAACCTAAACCTAAAAGTGCAGCAGATATTGCTATAATTTTTCCCAGTCCCATAACATTTTTTCTAGAAATGAGATAAATACCTGAAACTATGGAGCCAAAAGCCGAAGCTGTCATCAGAAAGCCCATAGTTTCAGCGTTTCCCTTTAGTACTTCTTGAGCAAAAATCGGCACTAGATTTACATGAGTCATTCCCATAAAACAAATAATAAATTGTAATATTAATAAATATCTAATCGGCAGAAATTCGTATGCGTAAACAAACCCTTCTTTAAGGTTTTTCCATATTTTTGCTTTTTGAGCAAAGGAATTATTGATAACTGGGTTAACTTTGATAGTTAAGATTGCAGATACAAATGGTAGATAGCTGATACTATCTACTAAAAAGCAGGAAGCTGCACCAGACCTAGCAATCAGTAAACCCCCAATCATCGGGCTAACAAACTTCGCTGTATTAATCAAGAATGAATGGAAAGCCATTGCACTATAAGTATCTGATTTCTTATCCAGAAGTCTGGGAATAATTACCTGACGTGCTGGTAAATCGAAAGCTTTTACCGTTCCCTGAAGCGTGCCAATGACAATAATCCATGCAACATTGATGTTATCGCTAAGAGTTAAAAAGGTTAAGGTAGAAGATAGCAGAATAGATACTAGCTGAGTAGTTAATAAAACATATCGTAAGTTCCAGCGATCTAGCAATACTCCTACCAATGGTGTAATAATTAAGCCCATAGCTTGATTTGTAAATCCAGCTACACCCACTAATACAGCCGAATTAGTTAGCTGATAAACTAGCCATACCAAAGCAATTTGAGTCATCCAAGACCCAAAAAAAGATAAACTTTGTCCAATAACGAAACAAGAAAAGTTTACAGATTTAAGCGCAGGTGGAATTTCAAAAAAAAACTTTGGTTTGTGTTTTTGGACTTTTACTCTATTACTTGGTATCATCAGTTTTTCCTTCTTTGCAAATTATTCCAACCCTGTTTAATATTTTCATCTTTTGTTCGTTGTTAAAACTTACGCACAAGAGATCCATTCGCCCCTTTTTTATCCTCTTTTGTCATTTTTTTAGAATGCAATAACCCAAAACTTTATCGAGTTTTGGTTTCTACTTTTTGTCTACAATTTTTAGTTTATGTTAAAAAATAAAGCTTCAAAGTTTGATTCAACCTAAATCTCAGAATCTAGATTCGATTATTGTTTTTTGAGAGTAGCAAACCAGGATTAAGGAGGGATAGACGTTTCTAGTTGTTAGGTTGTGTTGCCTTTCGTGCGCTTTGCGTTCACTCTATTCATAGTGTTTTTTCCTTTAACCTATTACCTTTGGATTAAAATAATTTGCACGGATGAGGACATTGGTAAAAACGTTGAAATCCAATGTCTCTACTAATTTTTTTGATGAAGTTTTAGCAGCCTTGCATATCACCAGCCTTGAAATAGTATTAGCAAAGCTTAATGTTAGCAAAACAGAAATTTTGTATGCTTAGTATTGAAGTAAAAAATAGCAAGATGATAACTAGAATGCATATAATACCATGTTTGGTCGAATAGCCACAACCCCTACCGGTAAACAGCAAGGGTTTGAGGTGGTTGATGCTCAATTAAACCCAGTTGAGATCGCAGCCAAGCGCGATCGCATGGAACAGGCCAGAGTTTATCGTGTCCAAGTTGTTTAGCTGCCAGATGTGGACAGTAAGGATTGCGAATGAGCGATAAACGCCACAGCCAACAAAAAGCATCCCAGAGTACAAACGCCTGATTATGTCTAGCTATTTATTTGGTTGCACAAATAATTAGGTATGCATATTTTCATAAAGACTGTATACTATTTAAAATACATTAAATCGACCGATAAAGTGTAGTATACCATCTAGTTCATGTAGATACCTGCCAGTCAATTATTTAATTGCACTAATCAGAAAACAGAATGGTTTCTTTCATCCATAGTGGGCGATCGCTCATGAACAGCTTCTGTTTTATTGGTTTAGTTTGAGTTGTGCAATCTCAAATAGTCTGCATGTCACGATTATTACAAGGAAAAGATTTCATGAGCAACATCCAACTGTACTTCGCCAAAGCCTCTACCTTTTCTCAACGTACTCGTGTAGTCTTACTGGAAAAAGGCATTGACTTCACCCCGATAGAAATTGACTTACAAAATAAACCAGATGGGTACACGCAGATTTCGCACTATGGTAAAGTTCCGGCTATCAAACATGGGGATGTTGAAATTTACGAGTCCGCCATTATCAATGAATATCTAGATGAAGTTTTTCCAGAGCCACCTTTGTTACCCCGCGATCCCGCAAATAAAGCGATCGCTCGGATTTGGATAGACTACGCCAATACTCGCCTTGTCCCGGCTTTTAACAAATTTTTACGTGGTAAAGATAGCACCGAACAAGAACAAGGACGAAAAGAGTTCACAGAAGCACTTTTATATATTGAACAAGAAGGATTAGGCAAAGGTGATTACTTCTTAGGAGACCAATTTAGCTTAGTTGATATCAGCTTTTATCCCTGGTTTGAACGTTTACCACTCTTAGAACACTTCCGCAAATTCACACTACCAGCAGAAACACCTCGTTTGCAGACATGGTGGAACAGGTTAAGCGATCGCTCCTCAATCCAAGCAGTAGCAAACCCTGTGGACTTCTATTTGCAAAGATTCGCCAAGGTTCTCGGTGAACCTGTTCCCGTTGGTGCATCTCAAAAATAGGGCACAAAGGTATGGTAATGGGGAGTGAACCGTTAACTGTTGAGTATTGACCAAAAATTAACCAAAATCCAAAATGGGATGACCTATGAGCTTAAATAACCAAGTTCTAGATAGACCGATTTCCCAAGAACTGCCATCCGTAGAGGCTAACCTCAGTTACCTGGTTCCAATGGCAGAAAAACCTGTTAACTATACTTACGAACCGCCAACCGGGATTCCCCGCACGAACGCAACTTATCAGACGCACAAACTGCCAATTTACAATGCTCGCTCTATCTCAGAGAACATCTCGTTAGATCGAGAAGGATTCGCCTTTACTGGACATAATACTAATGTCCGCAACTTTTACGATGAAGACGAAGTACGCCGCGTCTACTATCTAGAGGCCGAGCAATTGTTAAAAGAGGTGACAGGTGCAACGAAGGTAATCATATTCGATCATACCCTTCGTAACGCTGGTAACTCCAAGCCAGGTGAGAATAATATTAAAGAACCCGCCAAGCGCGTACACAACGACTTCACCGCCAAATCTGGCTATACTCGCGCTCGTTTGGAACTAGCAGCGCAAGGCATAGATAATGATGATATTGAGACGTTACTAAAACAACGATTTGCCATCATCAATGTTTGGCGAGCGATCGCACAACCAATCCAAGAGTCACCTTTAGCACTGTGTGACGCGCAAAGTATCGCCCCCACAGACCTTGTAGCTGGCGATCTTGTCTACCGCGATCGGGTTGGTGAGACATATGGAGTCACGTACAACTCCCAACATAAATGGTTCTATTTCCCACAAATGCACAGAAACGAAGCAGTATTTATCAAATGCTTCGACTCCGCAGAAGACGGATACGCCCGTTTTGCCGCCCATACAGCCTTTGAAGATCCCACCAGCCCAGCCAACGCTCCCCCACGAGAAAGTATCGAACTCCGAACATTGGTCTTTTACCCCGCATAGATCGTAGAAACTTGTCTTAAACTCCTACTCTTTGCGCCTCTGCGTCAAACAAATTACATCAGTTTTCGTGTATTTGAACCACACCGTTAGTAGGGGCGTAAGGCCTTGCGCCCCTACTAGCGATCGCCCATATCAACTCAAAATGAGCCAAATTGTAGAAGAAGTTCTAGCAGCTAATCTTAGTTACACTGATAAATTCGGTGATAAAGGTAATCTCACCATACCCCCATCTCGTCGGTTTGCAATTCTCACGTGCATGGATGCTCGGCTTGATCCAGCTAAATTTGCTGGACTAGCTGAAGGAGATGCCCATGTAATTCGTAATGCAGGTGGACGTGCTAGCGATGATGCGATTCGCTCTTTAGTGATTTCTTACAAATTACTGGGTACGCGTGAATGGTTTGTAATTCATCACACTAATTGCGGGATGGAAACCTTCACCAATGAAGTCATCAGCAATTTACTTTCTAGTAGCCTCAAAACAGCCAAGCTAGATGAAATAGGTTGGTCAGATATTGGATCTGGGTCGGGATCGGGCGAAGGCAAGTTTATCAATTGGTTAACTATTGATGACCAAGCTAAAAGCATCTCTACAGATGTCCAACGGATTCGTTTACATCCATTAGTTCCGAATGAAATTCCTATATATGGCTATATCTACGATGTCAAAACAGGACAATTGATTGAAGTTCCTGAAGCTACTAAGCTTGGTCAAGCTGCGTAGTTTTATCGTGTCACGTAAAAGTAGTATTTAATGAAGTAGCTATTTGTGTAAAAACCTCCTTTGCTGGTGAAGCGTATTCGTTTATCGCAATCGGATTTCCCGTATCACTACCGCTACAAATGCGGGGATCGATGGGAATTTGTCCCAACAGAGGCGCTTGTAATTCTGCGGCTAATTGTTCGCCGCCACCACTACCAAAAATCGGTGTGCGTGAACCACAATCACCACAAATTAAATAACTCATATTTTCAATAATGCCAAGAACAAAAACACCCACTTGGCGAAACATATATATATTACGTCGTACATCTGCAACAGCCACTTGTTGAGGAGTTGTCACTAAAATGACTCCACAAATTGGGCTTTCTTGGATAATTGTAATTTGAGCATCACCTGTGCCGGGAGGTAAATCGATCAATAAATAATCTAATTCTCCCCATTCCACATCTTGCAAAAATTGCGTAATAATTTTATGCAATACAGGCCCCCGCCATGCCAACGGACGATTTGCTTCTGCAAGTAAACCCACTGACATGATTTTTATTCCTTGAACTTCTAGAGGTAAAAACTTATCACCTGTGGGAGTATTAATCACTTGAATATCAGCTTTTCCTAAACCCAACATTTGGGGAACATTGGGGCCATAAACATCAGCATCTAATAGTCCTACTTTTGCACCTTGTAATTTTAAAGCTGCGGCGATATTAACGGCTGTTGTAGATTTGCCCACACCACCTTTACCGCTAGAAACTGCAAGAGTTGTTTTAACACCGGGAATTGTACAAATTTGAATATAAGTTTTTTTACACCAAGATAAAGATGATAATTTAGATTGAATTGCTGACTGTAATTGGTGCTGATGAGAACCAATATATAAACGTAAGTAAATATAGTCATCAACTATGCGGAGATTTCGCACCATTCCCAAACTAACAATATCATTTTTCAAAATAGGTTCGATGATTTGTTTGAGTAGTTGGACGACTTCTTGCTGATGGACTGTAGTCATATCTTCTGGATGTTATAAAGGATATTTGTGTACCTCATGTTGGTATAAGTTCTCCTAGATAATTTGAAATCTGCTGTATAACCTTTAATAATTTATGAGTATGTCTTACGCACTCGTACATTACCCCAATATTAACACGGAACATATCAATCAAATAAGGCAGAAATATGATCCACAATTTGATTTAATGGAACCACATATTACACTTGTATTTCCTATAATCGAGTCTATTAATGAAAACAATCTCATTCTTCATGTTGATAGTATCTTGAGTAAATGGACAATATTTCCTATTTATCTCAAAGGATTACAAAAATCATGGGATAAGTATATGTTTTTAATGGTTGAAGAAGGAAAAGTAGATATGGTAAAACTACACAACGAATTATATACAGGTATATTAGCTGAATATTTCAGGGAAAATTTACCATTCGTTCCACATTTAACGCTAGGAAAATTTACAAAAGATACAGATAAATTGTTGCAAGTGTTAGAAGAAGCACAGCATTTAGATTTAAATTATCATTGTTTTGTCGATCAAGTCCATCTGATAAATATTGATGATAAGCAGAGGTCAATAATTTGGAGTAAAGAATTTATACTGCGAAATTAGCAAAGCTTCGATCGGCTTGGTATTTCTCTTAATTATTTACTGCTCCCTTGAGACTATTCTATCTGTTTGAATCTTCTGAATTGCACGTTGCGCTTGGATGGACACTTCTTTGTCAGGGTCATCTAAGGCTTGTTGTAGGGGGTTAATAACGTCGGGATGAGCTAAATTTCCAAGTGCGATCGCAGCTTCTTTGCGGACATCTGCATATTCATCTGTTAATGCTTGAATTAATCTCGGCAGAACTTGAATATCTGGAATTTTTTGCAAGGCTTGTGCTACTGATTTCCGCACTTGCCAATGTTCATCATTTAAAGCTATTTCTAATGCTGAAATTGCTCGATCATTTGCATGAATAGCCAGAGATTTAGCTGCATTCCGGCGAACTTGCCAGTCACTATCATTTGTAAGTGCTTGACAAAGTATTGCGATCGCTTCTGCATCTTGTAAATGTTCTAAAGTTAAAGCAGTAGCACGACGTACACTTGCTTCCTCATCAAAGATTAAATTTAAAGCTTGCGGACATTTTTCTAGTTGATTGATATATCGCAGTGTCGTAACAGCTGCTTCTCTTAACTCAGAATTTTTTGATTCTAAAAATGGTAAAATGTCGGGTAAAGATTGAATATCATGTATCTTCCGCAAAAGCACCAAAATATTTAATTGAATATTTACATCATTGTTTTGGAGCTTCTCTAGTAAAAGTAACAATTCATCTTGTGTAATTAACTCGCTTAATGCTGATGCAGCTTCAGAGCGAATATCTGAATCGGCTGAAGTTAAGCATTCAATTAAAGCAGGAATCGCCACAGGATTGGCAATTTCCCAAAGGGCAGATATTGCTATTTTTTGAACAGTAATATGTTCGTCTTTCAAAGCGATAATTAAAGCATCGATTGTTTCGTCATCGCCTAGATGTTGCAAGGTTTTGACAGCTACTATCCGCTCGTTTACGTCAGGCGATCGCAACATTTCTAGCCAATGATTGAGTTCATCGTTCATTAATTTTTACCACAGATAGTTAACGTAATAAAAAGGGGATTTGCACAGTAATTGCATTGGTTGGACATTCTTTTTCACAAGGTAGACAAAACCAACACTCATCATATTTCATGTAAGCTTTGCCTGTTTCTGGATTTTTCGCCAATACATCCAAGGGACAAACTTCAATACAGGCTGTGCATTTTTCTAAACATTTTGATTCATCAACGATCACAGGAACATCTATTCTTTGATTGATTAAAGCCATAAAATAACTCCAATATTTTGTAATGAAACTGCTAATCGCTAAAATAAATGGGGTAAGCTTAGATGAATTATCTCACGATTGTAAGTTGTTTCTGAAAAGTCAGTGATTGTTTTATATTGGTATAACCAATTTTCTCATAAAAAAAGTGAGCTTCTTTGCGTTTAATATTAGAACGTAACAAAACACTATCACATCCAGCCAGAGAAGCCCACTGTTCAATTTGTTGCATCAAAAAACTTCCAATTCCACTATGACGATAATCTTTATCTACAACTAATCCCAAAATAATCGCTGGAGTCGGAATAACTATTGATTCACAAATATGAGCGTGCGCCCAACCAATTACATATTCCTTTTCTACAGTGGCAACATATACAATATGAGTATCGTTATTTTTAATTTTAGTAAGGCGTTGCTCTATTTCTTGATTAGTCACAGAATATTCAAGTTGTTCGCAAAGACTAGCAATCCTCGCTACATCTTTAATCCCAGCTTGTCTAATTTTAACTTTGTCACCTACACTAACTTTATTTGTCATAATTTAATTTTAAATTACAATTATTTAGTTATCCAGCGTTGCACGGATAAAACGATAGCCAATATCAATCTCTGTCAAATTGTGAATATCACCATATTTTTTGCTCCATTCTCCACTACTTAAATCTGCTGCAAGTAACTTTACTCCTTGCTTTGCTAAATCTTGATTAGCTAAAGCAAAAGATGATATCCCTGCACGTACTTCTGGTTTAAGATATAATTCTGGTCGTCTCCAGCCTGCTGCTGCGAATAAATCAGATAAATCGTATGGTAAAAAAAGGGGTATAGCTTCAACACGCCTTTTAGTATTACTCTGAATTAAATTAACCTGTTCGTTAAGTGGTAAAAATCGTAACGCATCTTCCCACAAAAACGGAAAATAATCATAAAGCCATATTTTCTGAGCTAATCTAATATCAAAAGTTAACAAAATTATTGCTCCATCTCTAATTATTCTGTTCATTTCCTGAAAAGCTTTTTCGAGATGAGAAAAGTGATGAATTGCCAGGATACTTACAACAGCATCAACAGATTTATCTGGTAGAGGTGAATTTTCTGCATAGCCAGTAAACCACTTAATTTGCTGATGTTCTACTCCTTGTTTTTGCATCACTACAGAAGGTTCAACAGCATTAACAAGAAATCCTTTATTAGCTAGCGCTAGACTGTAACCACCAGTACCAGCACCAATATCAGCGATAATGCTAGCTTTGGGTAAATTGAGTAAATCAATTATTTTATTGACAATACGGATATCAGGAACGCGAGTTTTGGAGTATTGTTGACCAATTGAATTATATATAGACATATTAAAATATTACTCAAAACAATTTACAATAAACTAGTTAAAATATAACTTTATATGAATCAATGAAAAATCTGTTAATTAAACAAGTTCAGCAAATTTAAGAGTTCACTTATCATGAATTTTGGTTTTGCTTCTTGTGGTAAATTTTGATTTTTTCTGTTGTAATAGCAAAAATCCATTTTGACTTGTGTTGCTCCTGCATAGTCGTGCTTTAGAGAATCTCCAACGTAAATGACTTCTGCTGGTGTTAAATTTAATCTAGATAAAGCATGATGGAATATTTCAGGAGATGGTTTAGCAAAACCAATTGCTTCAGAAACTACAACTGCTTCAAAAAAATGCTCAATTCCCGCAGCTTGCATTCTCGGTAGTTGTGCTGATACAAAGCCATTGGTGATGACAGCCAAACGATAATTACCTGCGAGAACAGTTAGTACTTCATTTACATCAGGTTCCATTACGCCCGAATGATTAAAAATATGCCAAAAACTTTGGCTAAGATTGCTTATTTTATCTGTTTGTATATCTAATTGAGCAAGTGTACTTTGATAAGACATCTCGATTAACTCACTAGGAGAAAATATTTCTCGCTGTTTCCAATACTTGGAATTATAATTTTCAAATGCTTCCAGAAAAATATTTTCACTTATTTTATGTAAATTCAAAGATATTGTACAAGCTTCCAAGGCGCCAAGAATAGCTTGACGTTCACATATTTCAAAATTTAACAGGGTATTATCGAGATCGAAAATTATGGCTTTATAACTCATTCAATTCTTTTATTTACGAAAATGCTCTATGCAATAGTTGAGACTTTTCTAATTATTTTTAGTATTCCTCTAAAATCTTGACTATAAAGTTTATAATTTTTATCATTAGGTTTCCTAACTAAAATTGCTTGTATACCTGCCCGTAATGCTCCAGCAATATCAGCATTGTAGCTATCACCTATCATTACACATTCTCTTTTTTCAATCTTTAAATCATTGATGACGTAAGCATAAAATTTGAGATTGGGTTTTTCATATCCAATTGTTCCAGACGTATATATTTCTTCAAAGTATTCTGTAATATTTAATTTATCTATGATTTCGTGTAGTTCAGGTATATGATTTGAGAGAATTATATTTTTATAATTATTTTTAATTGCATCTTGCAAAGTAGGAATTGCATCATCATATAAATGCCATTTTTCCAATTTTTTATATTCATTCTGGACTTGGGAAGAATATTTTATCGCTTGAGTTTTATTTATTCCTACTTTTTCATATATTTCTGCAAAATATTCATTCATATACCCCCACCAAGTTTTACCATTAAACAATAAATTATGGGAAGTTTCAGGCGAGTGCCAAGGAAAGACATTCTTCAAGAATGGTCGAATATCTTCTGAATTTATATTAAAAATTCCATTCAATATTAAAATTGAATGTAATGTTTCACTCCACATTCCTTGACGATAACCTAGTGTATTATCAAAATCCCAAAATAAATATTTCATATTTATTTCACTGCTATATCATAAATTTCATTATGTAAATTGATATCCACAATGTAAGGATCTACAGGACGCTTAAACAATACCATTTCCCCTAACTCATTTTTCTTTAAATTTACATGACAAAACCACTCTTCATCATTTTTGTCTGGATAATCTAAGCGGTAATGATAAAGCCCCCAACGAGTTTCTTGACGATATAATGATGCTCTGGCTGCCATTTCTGCACAATCGCGAATAAAGTGAACTTCTAGACTACGCATCAATTCATGAGGATCGCGAGCGCCCATTAAATCTAATGTTTCTTGATATTGAACAAAATGTTTCAAGCCAATATCAATTTTGTTACCTGTTTTTGGTGGTTGCAGATAATCATTTACCAAGCGTCTTAATTTATATTCTACCTGGGTATGAGGTACACCATTCGGACGAGTTAAAGGTGCGTAAATTCTGGCTTTTTCAGCTTCTAAAAAGTCTGTATCTGGTTCAATAAAATCTAAATATTGGATATATTCAATGGCATGAGTTCCGGCTATTCGACCAAAAACAAATGCCCCAATCATGTAATTATGGGGAACGCTGGCCATATCTCCGGCTGCATATAAACCTGAAATGGTTGTTTGAGCATTTTCATTCACCCACACACCAGAAGCACTATGACCGCTACATAAGCCTATTTCAGAAATGTGCATCTCTACGCCGTGGGTGCGGTAATCTTCATTTCTACCTTGATGAAAACGTTCTCTACTTGGTCGTTCATTCGCCCAAAGTATGGATTCAATTTCCGCGATTGTATCTTCATCGAGATGGGTCATTTTCAATTGGACTGGCCCTTTTCCAGAATTTAATTCTTTCCAGATTTCCAACATCATTTGACCACTCCAATAGTCACAGCTAATGAAGCGATTTCCTTCGGCGTTAGCTGTATGTGCGCCAAAAGGCCCGGCGACATAAGCACAGGCGGGCCCGTTGTAATCTTTGATTAAAGGATTAACTTGAAAGCATTCAATATTACTAAGTTCTGCACCTGCATGATAAGCCATTGAATAGCCATCTCCGGCATTAGTAGGATTTTCATAAGTGCCGTAGAGATAGCCGGAAGCAGGTAATCCTAATCTGCCACAAGCACCTGTACACAGAATGACTGCTTTAGCTTGAATGACAATATAATCACCGTTTCTGACATCAAATCCTACCGCACCAATAGCACGTCCGGCTTTGACTAAGACGCGGGTTGCCATAACGCGATTTGTGACTTTGACTTTGTGGCGTTTAACTTGTCGGGTAAGAATGGTTTTGAGGTCTTTACCTTCTGGCATGGGTAAGACATATTTACCCACACGATGCACTTGTTTTAAGTCATAGTTGCCTTGGGCATCTTTTTGAAATTTCACACCCCAACTTTCTAATTCTTGGATGACTTCGTAACCTAATTTGCCTGTTTGATAAACGGCTTTTTGGTTGACAATGCCATCGTTAGCAAGGGTGATTTCGCGCACGTATTGTTCTGGGGTAGAATGGCCGGGAATGACTGCGGTATTCACTCCATCCATACCCATTGCGATCGCACCACTCCGTCGGATGTTAGCCTTTTCTAAGATCAGCACCTCTGCATTGGGATTTGCTTGTTTAGCTTTAATTCCAGCCATTGTCCCGGCTGTACCGCCACCAATGACAAGTACATCCGTTTTTATTTGTTGAGTGTTGATGTCCATAAGCTTTTGCGAGTAGGGAGGAATTTCTAAGATTTATTACCGTTCCAAACAATATCTTTGACTTGGATTTGTTTGGGAACTAGCTTGATTTTGTGAAAAGTATCGGCAATGTTTTGTTGCTGAGTGATTACTTCATCTGTTAGCGGTAAAACACCATACTTTCGTCGTTTTTCGGCAATTTCTAATGCTGCTGCGGGAATACCTAACTCTGGTTCTAAAAATTTGGCAACTTCTTCTGGATTATTTGTTGCCCATTTATTTACAATGCTGACTTCATCTAACAGGGTTTTCAACAAATCTGGATGAGATTTAACAAACTCTTGACGCGCAAGATAGTAACCCCGATTCGGTGCTAAATTTGTTGCATCTGTTAATTTTCTAACCTTTGTGTCGTGTTCAACTGCTGCTAGGTAAGGGTCCCAAATTGCCCAAGCATCAACGTTACCACCAGTAAATGCTGCACGGGCATCTGCTGGTGTTAGATGTGCTGGTTGAATGTCACTATACTTTAATCCGGCAGCTTCTACAGCTTTGACAACAAGATAGTTACTGTTCGAGCCTTTAGCAAAGGCTACTTTTTTCCCTTTAAGGTCAGCAACCGTTTTAATTGGTGAATCTTTCGGTACAATAATTGCTTCGGCTTTGGGACTCCAAGGATCGTAAGCAACATAAAGCAAAGGAGTACCTCCGGCTTGGGCAAATATTGGTGGTGATTCACCTGTATAGCCAAAGTCAATACTACCTGCGTTCATTGCTTCTAGCATCGGTGGGCCGGCGGGAAATTCTGCCCATGTCACCGAAGCACCAGCAGTCTTTAAAGTTTGCGCTAAATTGCCGCGGTTTTTAAGAGCACTGAGGATAGTCGCCGCTTTTTGATAGCCGATACGAACTACCACACCTTGATTTGCTGTCTGTGTTGCTACAGAGTTACCTGTATTGTTGGCAGAACACGCAGATATCACAAGAGTCAAACTTAACCCGCAGGTAAAGAATAAGGCAAATATGCCAATTCGGGATATTTCATAATTTTGAATAAAGCTGCTGACAATCCTCATCAGTCGATGTGGTAAATACTTACTGAACATACGTACATTAAACTATAAGCAATATCAATACTACGCTAATTCGGGCAATTTGCCGTATTTTGCTCATAGAATATTCACACAGATTGCAAATGCAAGATCCGAAAAAATATGTCTACGGGTAAAAAAATTAATCAGAAATGGGAAAGGTAGCCACCATCAACAGCTAAAACCTGTCCGGTTATGTAAGATGCGGCTGGAGAAGCGAAGAACACAACAGCGCCTGTAATTTCTTGTGGAGATCCCCAACGCGCGAGAGAAGTTCGATGTTTCAACCATTCCGTGACTTCTGGATCGGCAGCTACATCAGCATTACTCTCAGTTGCAAAAAAGCCTGGAGCGACTGCATTGACTGTAATTCCAAAAGCCCCAAGTTCTGCCGCAAGTGTACGGGTTAGGGCTTCAAGTCCTCCTTTAGCTGTCGTATAAACTGCGTCACCCGCACCTGCTAGTTGTCCTGCAATTGACGTAATATTAATGATTCGACCTTCATTTCTGTGCATCATCAGTTTTGCCGCTTCTCGTGACAAATTGAATGGTGCAATTAAATCAGCATTGATTAACCGACGCACTGCATCCATTTCAAACTCGAACAATCCACGGCGATCGCGCATTCCCACATTATTAACCAAAATATCTAAACAGCCGTGCTTTTCTCGGATCTCAATAAACGCACTTTGAACCGCAACTTCGTCTGTCACATCAAACGGTAACGTAAAACCTAATCCGCCAATTGATTCAATAACTGCAACTGCTTGATTAAGGCGTTCAAAATTTCGCCCATTGACGATCGCACGCGCACCAGCTTTGGCAAGTGATTTGGCAATTTCTAGTCCCAAACCTTGTCCTGCTCCAGTTACTAAAGCAACTTTTCCAGCTAATGAAAACTCTGATAACGTCACAAAAATTACTTTTCAGGGTGCTATTGAGCCGATATCTAACCAAAAACTTGCAGCAAAAGCTTGATTCTTAGTTTTATCTCTCTCCTAAGAATCAAGCCTACTGAAATTAACTTTGATAAGGGCGCGGTAGTTGGCGTAGTTTATGAGCAGTATCTAATTCACTATTGTTTTTTCTGCCATATCCCCAACCCAAGATGCGACGATATTCACCCATGATGCCACTTTCAATTAATTCATCCTCATTGACTGCAACATTGGTGTGAGATTCAGGCGCAACATAGAGCGCATCCGCAGGACAATATGCTTCACACATGAAACAAGTTTGACAATCTTCTTGTCGGGCGATCGCAGGTGGTTGGTTCGGTACGGAGTCAAAAACATTAGTAGGACATACTTGGACGCACAGATTGCAATTGATACAGAGTTTATGGCTGACAAGCTCGATCACGATCCTGCTCCTATTACAACTTTGATACAGAGGGTGTGGTTTGAGAGGTTTGTACTGGTGGTGTAGCGATGGCATCCTTAATCCAATCGCGCCTCACCCAAAGTTTATCTAAGCCGCCAGTTGCTTGGTAATAACGCTGATTTGGATCGGTTTCAAGATAGTCCACACGAATATGTTCGCTGCGTGTTTCCGTGCGATGTAAAGCACTAAAATATGCCCATCGCGCTACAGCCGTCAGAGCAGCCGCCCGACGAGAAAATTCCACATCGCGCACTGTATGTTGTTTCGGGTTCCCTTGTACTTGTTGCCACAGGGTTTCTAATTTGGCGAGGGAATCTAGAAGTCCCTGCTCAGAACGCAAGTAGTTCTTTTCCAACGGGAACATCTGGTCTTGTACACCACGCACGATCGCCTCACTATCAAATGTTTCAGAAGATGGTGAAGGCGATGGGCTACGCCCTGCCATAGGCGATCGCAATCCCACTTGACCAGTAGGACGTGCAACCCGTTCATTTGCTTGAGCGCCCAAACTTTTAGCAAAGTTAGCTGCTCCAACTCCAGCCCATTGCCCTGTAGAGATTGCCCAGGCAGCATTGGGGCCACCGCCTCCAGAAGCTAACCCGGCTAGAAACTCCCGCGATGCTGCATCACCGGCGGCGTAGAGGCCAGGAACCTTTGTACCACAACTATCATCGGTCAGACGAATTCCACCTGTACCACGGACTGTACCTTCTAAAATTAGTGTTACAGGCACTCGTTCTGTATAGGGGTCAATGTCAGCTTTTTTATACGGTAGAAAAGCGATGAAATGAGACTTTTCAATTACTGCTTTGACTTCAGGTGTGGCTTTATCCAAACGAGCATAAACGGAGCCTTTCAGCAGGGCATTGGGAAGAAACGATGGATCGCGACGACCATTGACATAGCCACCAAGATCGTTACCTGCTTCATCACTGTAACTAGCCCAGCCAAAGGGAACACCCCGCGTCACTGTGGCATTAAAAGCGGTCGAAATTGCATAGTGATTAGAAGCTTCCATACTAGAGAGTTCGCCACCAGCTTCTACTGCCATCAGCAGCCCATCACCGGTATTAGTATTGCACCCTAATGCTTTACTCAAGAATGCACAACCGCCATTCGCCAAGACTACTGCACCAGCACGAACCGTATAGCTACGATGATGTTGCCTCTGCACGCCTCTTGCCCCGGCTACTGAGCCATCGTCAGCCAATAAAAGTTCTAGAGCCGGACTTTGGTCGAAAATTTGTACACCAACACGCAAAAGGTTTTTGCGAAGAACCCGCATATATTCAGGCCCATAATAACTCTGGCGCACAGATTCGCCATCTTCTTTAGGGAAACGATAGCCCCAACTTTCCACTAGGGGCAAACTCAGCCAAGTTTTTTCGATCACACGCTCGATCCAACGTGAGTTAGCGAGGTTTTTTCCTATGCGATAACGCTCCGATAAAACTTTGTCCCAATTCTCTGGAGAAGGAGCCATGATGCCGTTACCACTAGCAGCAGCTGCACCGCTCGTACCCAGAAAACCTTTATCAACAATGATGACTTTGACTCCTTGGGATGCGGCTGCCCATGCTGCCCATGCGGCGGCAGGGCCACCACCAATTACCAGCACATCAGCAGATAGTTGTAGTTCATTTTCGGTTAGCAATTCTTTTCCTCCTTATTTGGCAGTCAACATATTTCTTTGCCACTCTGAGCGGACTTTACAGGCAAAAATCCACCCGCCTGCATTTTAAGCACCACTTAATTTGTCATCAGTATCATCTTCGACAATGAGCTATATACTGGTGTGTTTTGCTCATCTGCTTTTTTGTCTATAAAATTGCGTTATCGGTAGCTATACCAAAGGTTTCGCTGGTTTGTCTGACTAAATTATGCAGTAGATAGAGTTTGCATAATATATACAAAGAGTGTAAGGCAAATTACAGTTAAAATGATACTCTAATTGTTAGTTTATCAAACATTAAGTATTGCAAGTTAATTTTTTATTCGGTTGGAACTGGTGTACTTGAAATACCTGCAACCATTCACCAGAATAGCGATAACGTTCATCATGGGGAGGAAAAGGGATATTAGTATGCTCCATTTCTGGGCGAAACCAAGCACTAATTAGGTTGATGGCAAAACGTCCACCACTGATTGCATCAATACCCAAGGCCATTTTGGCTAGAACGGCTGGATGAAATAATAAAAGTTTAATCGCGGCGATAATTTCTATGCTTTCCGTAGCTTCAGCCAAGGCCGCACAAGCTGTCCAAGTTTCCAACTGTTCTAAATCTAGACTACGGGGATTAGCAAGATGCTGTGCGACTAAGGTTGTCACATATCCTAAACGTTCTGCTTCTAATACTAGCGATCGCGTGCGTTCATAACTAGCATCAATCGGTTCATCTGGCGTATTCAGAGGGCCAAAGTTACCGCCCACAGGGGCCCAAATACTATAGCGTGGTTGTGACATTCTTGCCTCCAAATTAAATGGGGACTGGGGAGATATACCTTGTTTTTTATCCTCACCTATGCAAATCTCATATTATACTACTATAAATCTACCAATTTACAGTATTATTTTTAAGGTGCAAAAATAAAGTTTTAGTGCCGACTACAAAGGTTCTAGAAAGCTATGTCTGAACCAGACTATGGGATTTGGATTCCCGTTTACGGCAACTGCGGTGTGATGAACCATCCTCTTGAACCTCGTGATGCTAGTTACTCACGAGCTAAGAATTTAATCCAATTGGCCCAAAAGTGCGGATTTACCACAACTTTAATCGCGCAACATATCATCAATCCCAGGAATCAAGAACTTGACCAGCTAGAAAGTTGGACAACAGCAGCAGCTTTGGCAGAAGCAACAAACTCTATCGAGATTATTGCAGCTGTTAAGCCATTACTATTTCATCCTGCCGTCTTAGCAAAGATGGCCTTAGGTATTGATGCAATCAGTGGTGGACGCTTTGCTATTAACTTAGTAAGTGCCTGGTTCAAGCCAGAAATAGAAAAGTCGGGGATAAATTTCCTTACCCACGATGAGCGTTATCGTTATTCAGATGAATGGATTAGGGTCGTAAAAGCTTTATGGAGTGGAGAGAAAGTCAACTTCTACGGTGAATATTTTCAAATCGATGATTTGAAGCTCAATCCTCCACCTATAGCCAAACCACATCCGCGTGTGTATGTAGGGGGAGAGTCAGAACCAGCCCAAGAACTAGCCGCAAAAGAAGCGCATACATTTTTCCTGAATGGTCGTCCGATTGAAGTCATCCGCGAAACCATTGCGGCTGTTGCTCAAAAAACTAAGTTTCGCTCTCAACCTCTGGGCTTTGCTATGTCAGCTTTTGTTATTGCTCGACCAACAGACGAAGAGGCGGAAGCGGAATATCAGAGCCTTAGAGCAATGGTAGTAGCACAAGACGATCGCTCAGAATTACTCAAAGGAGTAGATTCGGAAGTAGTTATGTTCAAAAACATGGCTAAGTACCCTGGTGTGGGGAGCAATGGCGGTACAGCAGCAGGATTGGTTGGTAGCTATGAAACTGTAGCCCATCGGATTGCTGAATTTACCAAAGTAGGAATTGGTACTTTCATGCTGCAATTCCAGCCTTTTGCCACAGAAATGGAACGTTTTGCTGCCGAAATTATACCAAGAGTGCGAGCGTTAACGGTAGATAGTGAAGCGATGTCTGCGACGGGTGGTTCCTGAGCGCAGCCCTTAGGCTGCGCCTACGCTAATTTGAACTTTGAGGTCATAGATTGAATATCATCAACGTCCTAGCATTTTATCTCGCAGATGCTTAATGCGATCGCGCAATTTTGCCGCCTCTTCAAATTCTAGTTTCTTCGCCGCTTCTTTCATTTGCGTTTCTAACAGAGTAATCAATTGGGGAATCTGTTCTAATGGCAGTTCATCTAGATGTTCATCTACTACTTTTAAATCAGTTGCATTTAACCGCCGAGATACATCTAAAAAAGCCAAAATTGCATTACTTGATTTTTTCACAATCGGTTGTGGTGTAATCCCATGCAATCGATTATGTGCTGTTTGAATCCCACGCCGCCTGTCTGTTTCATCAATAGCTTTAATCATGCTACCTGTCAGATTATCGGCATATAAAATCGCTTGTCCCTGAATGTGACGCGCGGCTCTACCAATAGTTTGAATTAAGGAACGCTCGGTTCGCAAGAAACCTTCTTTATCTGCATCCATAATTGCTACTAATGAAACTTCCGGTAAATCCAAACCTTCCCGCAGCAAATTCACACCAACTAATACATCAAAATTTCCCTCGCGCAAATTCTGCAAAATCTCGATGCGCTCAATAGAAGTAATTTCGGAATGTAAATATCGTACCCTGATACTGTGGTCTTGCAAATATTCGGTTAAATCTTCCGCCATCCGCTTAGTTAATGTGGTAATCAAGACTCGTTCATGGCGGTCGGCTCTATCTTTAATTTCGCCTAACAAATCATCAATTTGTCCTTCTGTGGGACGCACAGAAATTTCTGGATCGATCACCCCAGTTGGTCGAATTACTTGTTCAACTATATGGTCTTCAGAAACTTCTAATTCCCAATTTCCGGGAGTTGCTGATACAAAAATACACTGATTTACTTTTTGCCAGAATTCCTCGGCTTTTAAAGGACGGTTATCAGCAGCACTAGGAAGCCGAAATCCATGTTCAATTAAAACTTTTTTTCTCGCTTGGTCGCCATTATACATGCCGCGAATTTGTGGCACGGTAACGTGAGATTCATCAATAACTAATAGCCAATCTTTGGGAAAATAATCAATTAAACATTCTGGTGGTTCTCCAGCTTGTCTTCCTGCTAAGTGACGGGAATAGTTCTCAACGCCGTTACAGTAACCTACTTCGCGCAGCATTTCCAAGTCATAGCGTGTACGTTGATCTATGCGTTGCGCTTCTAATAATTTGCCAGCTTGTTCTAAGTCTAGTTTTTGCTGTTTTAACTCGGCTGCAATGTCATTACAAGCTACTTCTAAGCGTTCTTCTGGGGTGACAAAGTGACGTGCAGGATAGACATTTACGGCTTCCAAACTTTTGAGAATTTCACCTGTCACCGGATCGATATAACGAATTGCGTCAATTTCATCACCAAAGAATTCGACGCGAATAATTCGGTCTTCATAAGCTGGGCCAATTTCTAAAACATCACCCCGGACGCGAAATTTTCCCCGACCCATTTCGATGTCGTTACGGCTGTATTGAACATTTGCCAAATCTCGTAAGATTTGACGCTGATTTATTTCCATACCTATCTGAAGAGGGATGGCAGCTTTCAGATATTCTGACGGCATTCCCAAACCGTAGATGCAACTGATGGAAGCAACGACAATGACATCACGACGTTCAAAAAGCGATCGCGTTGCCGAATGCCGCAACATATCAATTTCATCATTAATCGCCGCCGTTTTTTCAATATAAGTATCGGTGACGGGAATATACGCTTCTGGCTGATAATAATCGTAGTAGCTGACAAAATACTCAACTGCATTGTTGGGGAAGAAATCCCGCAACTCGTTACAAAGCTGTGCAGCCAGGGTTTTATTATGCGCCAGTACTAAAGTCGGCTTGCCAATTTTCTCAATAACTGCTGCTACGGAAAATGTTTTGCCAGTTCCAGTGGCTCCTAGTAAAGTTTGGTAACGATTGCCTGATTGGATACTAGCAGAAAGTTTAGCGATCGCTTGTGGTTGATCGCCTGTGGGACTAAAGGGAGCTTGAAGACAAAATTCTGTCATACAGTTTTGCTGTAAATACCCTATTTCATGGTGACAATTCCGCTCTGTATCTATTGTAGCTGGCTTATTAGAGCAAATAAATAGTAATAATTATTTACAAAAATTATTGCTTTAAATTTACTTATGTATTAGTTTTAAAGATTCTTATATCTATATGAGGTTTTTTAAGGTTAAACTCTAAGGTATATGGGAAAAAATTTCATCTTTCCTTAATTATTGTAAAATTCAGTTAACAAACTAGAGGTGTTCGTTTATGACTAATAGCAACACTGGCAAAGCAACCAGTTCTCGGCAGAAGTATGCCAAGTCTACACAGGAAGTTGAAAATCAACAAGACCAGAGCTTGAATGCAGATAAAGCCGAGGAAGTTAATGAACTGCCAGTAGGAGCTTCTGGAACACTCGCCATTTCTGGAATTCGCCCCATAGGCGCTAGCGACTTAGAAGTTGCTGAACACCTTTCAATTTCTGGGGTGCGTCCTGTTAGCACCAGTAGTTTGGAAGTAGTTGAAACCTATAACGCAATGGGTATTCGCCCAATTGGTGCTAATAAATTCCAAATTGTTGAAAGTATGAATCTCTCTGGAATTCGTCCAATTGCCTCAAGTTCATTGGTAATTGATGAAAGCTATTCGACATTCGGTAATCGTCCGATAGCATCAAATGAGATTGACAATTCTGAAAACCTGATGGGTTTTCTAGATTAAACAAAAAAACATCCCCATAACTTTATTAACCCATTTTCTATAGGAAACTGGGTTTTTTTTATTTAAAAAGTAAAAATTACCATCTGTGGTATTTGTTCTATGTCTTTTAGCATAGGTAACTAAACTATTCTCACTTTATTTTACTTTATTTTATATTCAACTAACAGCCAGAAGGCTTACTAAAACTACCTTTCTTAATTACAAATTACCAATTACGAATTACAAATTATTGAATCTGCCTTGTGGTAGAAGGCTTTAGCAAAAACTTTAAGTTACTGTGTAAAGGTAATAACAAAGAGTTTCAAAGTTAGTTTATAGCTTTGAAATTAGTTTTTAATTAAATCAGGAGTATCAAAATGAGCATAGAAGATCGCGCAAAGGCTGCTGCTAAAAATGTTGAAGGTAAAGCCCAAGAAGCATTAGGAAACGTCACTGGAGATCCAGAAGATAAAGCTGAAGGTAAAGCAAAGCAAGCTGAAAGTGAAGTACGTCACGGAATTGAAGACGTGAAAGATAATGTAAAGAAAAACATTGACTAGTAATTCATGATTTTTTTTGCAGAAACTCTAGGGATATAAATGGGGTGCATTCCATTTTTGCAAGAAAAAATTACGAAATGCTAAACATTCAATGCTATGCACCTTTATTCTATTCTTAGCAAGGGTTGAAAGATAAAGGACTAGCTTGATTGACAGAAATTTTATAGAGACGTAATTAATTACGTCTCTATATCTATGCTTAATTTATTTTTATAATTATTAAAAAGCAATAATGGCAATGTCTACGACGAGCGTAGCTAAGAGGATGAATGAACAAGTATTTTTCATAACATCAAAGCCTCGGAAACTTAACCCCCCTAGCCCCCATTCCCTTGTAGGGAAGGGGGGTTTCAAAACTTGAATTCCCGACTGATAGCGCAGCTCCTTCGAGTCCGCAAACGTCTTGATTCTGACTCCTGTTAGCGGATAGCTAAGGTTTAGCCCATTCTGGCTTCTGAATTCTTTTTCAATTTAAATCTCAAAAATTGTAGTAATATACCACAGGCATTAACTATCTTCAGCTACATCTGATAGTTAGCGCTTTTAAATTCACAATCGATGAGAATATACGGTGAACCTAACTCTTTATTTCCTCCGTCACGGACAGACAGAATGCAGCCGCAATAATTCCTTTTGCGGTTCTATAAATTCAGAACTTACTCCAGAAGGCTTGGAGATGGCAAAGGCTTTTGCAGATACATATAGTTCTATGGATTGGACAGCAATATTTTGTAGTCCAATGCAGCGAACTGTATTAACAGCAAAACCTTTGTATGAAGCAATAGGGATAGAACCACAACTTAGGGATGGTTTGAAGGAAATCAATTATGGCTTGTGGGAAGGAAAAACGCCAGAAGTAATTAGTCGTGAATATCACGATGATTATATTCGCTGGTCAGCAGATCCCGCTTGGAATGCGCCTAATGGTGGAGAAATGGCAGTTACAATTGCTTATCGTGCCTTGCAGGTAATTGAGGAAATCAAGCAAAATTACACTAGTGGTAATGTTTTAGTGGTTTCACATAAGGCAACTATCAGAATTATTCTGTGTAGTTTACTAGGGGTTGATGTGGGACGCTTTCGTTTTCGTTTGGGATGCCCTGTTGCTTCGGTCAGTATTGTAGAATTTAGTTCGCATGGGCCGCTATTAAAGGTTTTGGCAGACCGTACTCATTTGGATGAGCGGTTGCGAAATTTACCGGGAACGTGAGAGAAGTTAGGAGTTAGGAGTTAGGAGTTAGGAGTTAGGAGTTATTATTTCCTTGCTCGTTATTTGTTATCTGGCTCAGTGTATTTGCACAAAACGTTGATTCCGATTTTTAAAATATATAACACGACAATTGTAGCGATCGCCCCATCAATCGGGATGCCATGTACTGCTGCAACGGCAACCAGTGAGCCAATAACACTGTTAAACAAAGAAGCACTACCAGGGTTATTAGTGTATTCTTTGATTTTGCCCCGTAAACCATCATCACCACAGATTTCCGCGCGGATTTCGTCGAGGGTGAGTTGTAAGAGAGATTTTTTGCCCCGACTATAATCTGTTTTGCCGACTTTCTCTTGCCAGAGTGCATCAAAACTGGTTTCTAGATTACCGTTGTGTTGTTGCAGGGTAGTAAGCGCTTGTTGCGCTGGGGTGTCGTCTTGCAGAAGTTGCTGAAACTCTTGGATTTCGACAGGGGTTAATTGGGCATTCATATATATTTAACTTAATTATTTATGGAGTATTTGTTAGTTCCTGAATCAACTCTTCAGGTGTGATAATTCTGGGAGTAGCAACTGGAAAATCTCTAGGGTTGCGAGTAATAATAGCATCTAAGTGATTGAGTACTGCACTGCTGTATTGAATAGCGTCTTCAAAATCTCTAAAGTTAAGGTTTAGTGCCATGTTGATTGTGGTACTGTCTACGATGGCGACTTGGCAGAAGTTGACCAATTGCCTTAAATAAGTAAGTGTCCACTCTCGACCTCTTGCCCTACGGATGATGTAATACAAATCACTAAAAGTTGAGGCGGAAATATAACTTTCTACCTGTCCTTGTTCAACTAGCACCAACACTTGTTCGCTTGCTTCTAGAAAAAGTTCACGCTCAAGGGCATCATCTACAATGATGTTGGTGTTTAACAAGATTTTCACAGATTATGTTTCTCCTTTAAAGCTTCCCATCGGGCTTGGTCTGGGTCAAAGTCTAGTGGTGTGGGTGGGGCATTTTCAAATAACCCTTCAAATGCTTTGACTTTAGACTTTCTTCTCGGCTTTTCTGGCTGTGACTCAGTAGAAGTTTCCAAGGATGGAACTGGCTGCAAAATAATCACTTCCACTTTTCCAGGAGCAATATTTAGAGGTTCGTCAATAATTAAATGACCGGATTCGTCAATTGTGGCGTTGAGCTTGTAGGCTTGCATATTGATTTTCCTCATCTATATATTATTAAATAATATTTCAGGCAATTTCACAGATTATGTTTCTCCTTTAAAGCTTCCCATCTGGCTTGGTCTGGGTCAAAATCAGAAGGTGTAGGTTGTGTTTTTTCAAACCAGCCTTGCAAAGCTTTGATTTTTGTTTGTCTTTTCGGCTTTTCTGGCTGTGACTCAAAAAATGGAACTGGCTGCAAAATAGTACCTGAATCAACGATCGCAGTTATAAGTGAATGTCTTGTCGTCACCAACATTACAACATTAAGTCTTAAGGTTATAACATTAAGGCTTAATGCTATAACCTTAAGGCTTAACCTTATAACCTTAAGGCTTAACGCTATAACCTTAAGGCTTAACGTTACAACATTAATCACCAGCATTGTAAGATTAAGGCTTAAGGTTACGACATTAAGCCTTAAGGTTACAACTTTTTGACAAAAGCTTATGCGATCGCTCTTTAGGGTAGTGCGCTCTGTGCGATCGCAAGCAATGCTTAAATAAAACTTATGAATGATTTGACGTTGGCAATAAATCTTGCACTGCACCCTAAGACTCTGTTTCTAGCCTATCTCGCGCTGTCCAAATTGCCTCGCTTACATCTCCAGCGCACTCTTCACCCGTCGCCTCGCGCCAAATGTCTTGAAACTGGCTTTCACCTAACTGCTTGAGTATACAGGCTAAAGCATTGATATAGAAACCAATCCAATCTTTATTATGCTTTAGTTCAATAGTTAAACCATTGATGTAAATTTGCAAAGCCTCAGCGTAATTTTCTTGAGCTTCTAAAACCCTTCCCCACTTACCCAATGTTGCTGAAGCCTTACGCCAATCACGGAATTGCTCACAAACTTTATAGGTTTTTTGATAGTAATCAACAGCCACATCAAACTGCCGTTGCTCTTGGGCTACCATGCCTAATTGGTGATAGTCACTAGCAGCACTGTACAAATCCCCGGCATCTTCAAATATCTTCAGCGCCTTGTTGTAGTAATCAACAGCCACATCAAACTGCCGTTGCTCTTGGGCCACCATGCCCAAATGGTGATAGTCACTAGCAGCACGGTACAAATCACCAGCATCTTCATATATTTTCAGCGCCTTGTTGTAGTAATCAACAGCCACATCAAACTGCCGTTGCTCTTGGG
>NZ_JAVRCB010000031.1:35675-99217 GCF_034530955.1 Nostoc sp. DedQUE05
ATTTTCAGCGCCTTGTTGTAGTAATCAACAGCCACATCAAACTGCCGTTGCTCTTCGGCAATAGTGCCTAAATTATGATTAGCACTGGCAATTTTGACATTCACTGAGGAGTCATTTACAGCTATCAGTTCATCCAGAATTTCTTGATCAACTTTCCTTGCCCCTTTCAAGTCAGCACTTTGAGCTGCTTCATTAGCATCTGCACCCCGCAGATACATCCAAAAATCCAAAGCATTTTTACCCTTTGCTTTTGCATCTGCCAAGTGAATGCCTATTTGTTTCAGCGCACGTTGCCGCAGTGACTTAAATTCGGGTTTGCGCCCTATCCGCTTATACACTTCTCCCAAAGCTTGCAGAATTGATTGTGCATAAGCCCATTCCTGCTGCTGTTCAGCAAGGCGCAGATTTTGCAACAGATTTGGTTCTTCGACCCGCAGCACAAAAGTTGCTAGTTTTGCCTTGCTGATGAGTTGCTTATAATACTTGTCAGCCAACGCTGCGTAGAAAATCAGTAACTTTTTTTCGAGTTCGTTAATCACCTCCTGGGAAGTAATTGTGTTTAACTGCTGGCGCAAATACCAAGGCAATGCAGGGTGAATTTTGTAGATAGTCTCACCCAAATATTCCAAAACACCTGCGGCGGCGGCTTCATTGAGAATCCTTAACCAATCTGGTTTTTGCAAGTTCTCCCCAAACACAGCCCGATAAGCTTGTCCAAATTCATTATCAGCATTTTCTGAAAACAGATTCAGCCAATGTGCATCAACCCGTTCCGAAAACAGTGCCAAAAATGGTAAATGCTGACGTGTTCGTTCTGACAACTTAGCAAAGGAATAATCCAACGACACAGTAAGAGATTTTTCTCTCCCTTCTTCCTCTTGTCCCCTAAAAGTATCTAACCCCCGCCGCAACGCCTCAATTAACTGCACAGGTGTCTGCATTTTTAAATGCGGTAACACCACCCGCAAAGACAACGGATGTCCCCCCAACAATTTCAACAATTCCAAATACTCTGCTGGTAGGTTCTTTCTCTCCACACCCACGGTTTGCAAAATCTTCGCGGCTAACTCTTGGGCATCCGCTTGAAACAACCCCCGCAAGTTGATTAAACTATACCCACAATCCAACCAAAGTTCTTCGTGGCGACTGGTAATTAATACCCAAGATTTACCACCCCGCAATTCCTTAAGAAACTGCTTCAGCTTGTTTCTTTCTTCCCCACTCAATAATGGTTCATTCCCCGTAGGGAAACCGTTGACAGGTTCAAAGTTATCCCAAATCAACAAGCAAGGATTAGTTTGCAGATATTGCTGCACCACATCCTCTTGCTTATCTGGCATCATTTGGGAAAATCTCTCACCTCCTAACGCCCTACCAATTTGGTTAATTACCTGACTCAACCCCGCACCCTGTTCAAAGGAAGTGAAGAACATACCGCCAGTACGTCCTTGAGTGTCATTTAACCACCGGGCGAAACCTGCGGCTAACTCAGTTTTACCAACGCCGCCCATTCCCTGCACTAACACAACATGATTTTGCCGAAATGCTCTCTCTAAACGCAAAATCTCATAATCCCGCCCAATAAAACCATAGGCGCTTTCATCAGGTAAACCTACAGCTTTGCTACTTTCTGAAATGTTGTCAGCTTGCGCCATCAACTCGGCAAAGCTGGGTACTGTGTTTTTAGGAACAAAAGGCGTATAGGGTTCCTGCTGATACAGCACTGGCACTAGCCAATCTTGTAAAGGTAAATTTCCTTTCGGACTGGGGCGCATTTTTTCAATAGACATGGACTTGCGCCCTGCTGCGACGGCTGTGGCGATACACTCTCCCCTGACTAATTCCCCATACAACCGCCCAATAAAATGTTCTGCACCTTTGGCGTAAACTGAATACGCCATTGCTACTACACCCTTTGCCCCCAATTTCACCAACTGTCCCGCCACAGAAGAAAAGGCTTCTTCGCCTACTTGCCCAGACTTGCAAGCATTCAGCACAAAAATCGGCACGCGACAATCTGTTAAATATTGGGCAATTTCTCTGGCACTAACAAGTTGCTCGTTTCCCTGCTCATCTTCAAAGACTAAAACTCCTTGAGTATCGCTGTCAAAATTTCCATGTCCATCAAAATGGACGATATGGTAAAAAGCTTTATTTGCCTGGAGTTCTGCTTCAAACGCTTTCAAGCTAGGGGGACGCAATACTTTCAAGTTGACTCGCTGACGTATTGGTTGCAACGCCGCCAGCAAAGGACGGGCAATGGTTTTAAAATTTACGTCTTGCTCATCATAAGGGCGGGCAATAACTAATAAAATATTCAGTTGGTCATCGGGCATTGGTGGCAATGGTGCTTTTACGCCCTGAGTGCTGAGACTGCGATACATCCCCGCCAGTGAAGGTGCAAGAAATTGATAGTCGGGGGAGTACAGCAATTCCCAAGGTAAATTCAGCACGTTGGCGTTATCGGAAATGATGCCCAGTTCGCATTTATCGAGTCCTTCCCGTGTAGCTTCTTGAAAAAACTCTCTTCCTTTTTCTGTGCTGCGAAATACTAGCTCAAATAGCTGTTGTCCCCACTGCTGTAACTTTTGTTCGATTTTTACAGCGTTATCAGGAAAAATACCGTAAGGAAACTGTAAATAATCTTCTAAATACCAGCGCAATTCAGCCGCGTTTTCTTCATCGAAGGGTTGTTGGAAAGGGACTGCTGGGGCTAGGCGAGGATTTTCGTATCCGCGTTGCCAAGAAAGTTGGATTGTTTCGCCTTGATGGGTGATTCGCAACCAATTTGTTGCCATTGCTGCTGTGCTGGTTACTGGGTAAATTGATGCTAGCTTAATTTGGGTAATTCACGCAGAGGCACAGAGAGGAAGATTGAGTTTTAATTCAGTACAGATACAGCGATAATGTACTCAAATTATCAGCGAATTATTTTATGCAGCCAGTTATTGAGACTATTGTATTACGTCAAATGGCTTCGGGCGATCGCCTATCTTTACAACTATACAAATTCATCGGCGCTCAACCTGGTAAAAAGGTTTACATTCAATCTAATCTGCACGGTGCAGAAATTGCTGGTAATGCCGTTATTCACCAGCTAATTGAGTTTTTTTTAACAATAAATGATACAGATTTAACTGGAGAAATTTGGCTAGTTCCCGTTTGTAATCCAATGGGGACGAATGAACGCGCTCATCATTTTTCCCCCGGACGTTACTGCATTTACGAATCTAAAGACTGGAATCGCATATTTTGGGACTACGAAAAAGAAGCTGATGATTTAGTAGCTTTTACTAAATCTCAACTTCATATCGATCTAAAGGTCGTTCGACAAAATTATCTAACTATAATTAAGCAACAATTTGCGAAAATTTTAGAAAAAATTAATTCTCCTAGTGCAGTGCCCTACACTGAGCTTTTTGGCTACAAGTTACAAAACCTGAGTTTAGATGCAGACTACTTAATTGATTTACATAGTTCTACAAATCAAGCGTTAGACTATGTTTATTACTTCCGAAATCGAGAAGACAGTGCAAAACACTTTCTACTCGATTTTGGAATCTTGCTTAATAAATACGATGGTGATGCTTTTGATGAAGCTTTTATCAAACCTTGGTTAGCGCTGGAAGCTTGTTTTAAAGAGTTGGGTAGAGATATTAAGTTTGATGTGGAAGCTTGGACACTAGAATTAGGCTCAGGAATGCAAATGAATCCTGATTCAGTTGCTAAAGGTGTACGGGGTGTAAAAAATTATTTAGCACAAAAAGGTGTACTGCAAATGTCTGTATCAGGTGACACAAAAACCCATGAAATGACTTTTGCATCTAGCAGCAATCGAAAAAAATATTATGCGATCGCAGGTGGGATGATTCAATCGAGAATAGCATTAGGTAGTACAGTCAAAGCTGGAGACAAGCTGTATCAAATTCTCAGTTTTAATAAAGAAGGTCAACTACCTAGTGTAATTGATGTCTGCGCTCAACATGATGGATTAGTTTATGATGTCGCAACCAATCAAGCTGTTAATGAAGGTGAGTTTGTCTTGGGAATTGTTAGTTAAGGAATAGCAGTTCGTAATTAAGATAGGAGCAATAAGTTAATGCGATCGCGTTTGGGTTTGTGGAGTGCGATCGCTCTAAGTTTTTCTTGCTTCTCAACTTTCATCTTTATAAATATTTTTACGATGTCCGACTTCCACAACATTTACCATTAGAATATCGTCGAAAATATCATAGATAACGCGATAGTCACCTACTCTAATTCTATAAGCATTTTCTTTCCCTTTTAGCTTTTTAACTTTATTCGGACGTGGTTCTGTAGCTAAATCATCAATTTTAATTTGTATACGTTCTTGAAGTTCTGACGGTATTTTTTTAAGTTGCTTCAATGCACCCCTCGATATTTCAACTTTATAACTCACGCCACTTCCTTGTTTATTCCTGTCTTTAGTTCTTTTTTAGCTTCTTCCCATGACACTGAATTATCAAGATTAGCTTCTTTTTTTGCTTTGTCGTAGGCTTTTAAATCTTCTTCTTCTTCTTCTTCTTCGATTGTTTGAAGTAGTGCGTAAATCTCATCTAAAGTACTATCATAAGCTTGATTTAATAGTACGTTAATCTCTTTAATTAATTGTTCGCGTTCCTGTTCACTTTTCATAATTTGTCTTTCTTACTCTAAACTTAGGTTATAAATTCAATTATAAATGCAATCGCGTTTTGGTGTTTTGACATGGCGATCGCTATTCATTTTATACTGGTGTAATTTCTTAATTTTGCCCTAACTTCCTGTGCGGAAATTACTTTACCAGCTTGACTGTCAGTAAGTCCAGCCGCGTTGCGTCTACACATTTTTATTTTGTAAAGAAGTACGATCGCTTTTTGAAAATCAATTTAACTTCAACTACTTTGTTGCTGTTCCAACCACAGCTAACAAACATTATCAAAACTCACAAGATTAACAGACATAATATTATGATTATATTAATCTGAAATGGTCTCAGTAATTATTGTGCGATCGCGCAGATGAAGAAGTTATTGCATCTGTATTTTATTTCCCCAGTGGTAAAATTCCCGCGTCATTTACATCTTCTACTAAACTTTGTACTTTGATAGGCACAGCTATGCTGTGCCTGTACCATGTATATTCAGTCTCCCAAATAAATACTCATACCACGAGCAGTTTTAACTAAAGTACCATTGGGATCGACAGCGCTATATTGAGCGATCGCTTCTATAATTGGTACACTTAATACTTGGCGATTTTGCCATGTTACCATGCGATCGTATTTACCCTCTGCAATTAGATTAACGGCTGCAACACCAAAAGCTGTTGCAACTAATCTATCTAGTGGTGAAGCAGTTCCACCGCGTTGAATGTGTCCTAAAACTGTAACTCGTGTTTCTACACCGATGTGTTCAATAATTTTATCTGCCAAATATTCACCAATTCCGCCATATCGAGATTGACCTAAGCGATTTGTAATCGTCACATTTTCCCCATCGTGGGTACGAACCGCTTCAGAAACAATAATCAAACAATAGTTTTTGCCTTTCTCTTGGCGTTCTTTGATTTTGTGGCAAATATGCTCAACTGTGTAAGGAATTTCGGGAATTAAAATTACATTCGCTCCCCCCGCAATTCCCGCAGCTATTGCTATGTGTCCGGCATCACGACCCATTACTTCCAAAATCATGACTCGGCTATGACTTGCAGCAGTAAAATGTAACCTGTCTAGTGCTTCCGTGGCAATATTGACTGCTGTATCAAAACCGATGGCGTGTTCGGTAACGCCAATATCGTTATCAATGGTTTTGGGAATACCTACTAAATTAATACCACCTTGTTGAGCTAGGCGACGCAAAATTGCCAAGCTACCATCGCCGCCGATACCAATCAAAGCGTCTAAACCTAGTTCATGATAACCTGCAATAATTTCTTCGGAGCGATCGCATAAACTTCCATCCGCCATCGGAAAAGCAAAAGGGTCGCCTTTATTGGTCGTCCCCAACATTGTGCCACCCGCAGTTAACAATGAGTCAACTCGGTCAACTTCCAGGTTGGTAAATTGCGGCGGACGCGCCATTAATCCTAGAGTCGCTTGACGAATTCCTAAAACCTCCCAGCCGTAAGTATTTACAGCACAATTTACTACAGCCCTAATCACAGCATTTAAACCAGAACAATCACCTCCACTCGTAAGAATTCCTATGCGTTTGGGTTCTCCCACATTTTTTATTGACATTTTGATCCAAATGTATACGTTAAGTAGTCGATGAAACTTAAGCCAAAGTTAGCAGTAGATTAAACTCAAGCAAAAGTCCTCTCTGTTAATGCCAAAGTAATTTTATGTTTCTTTTGGATCTAAAAACAAAACAAAGTCTAAAAATTCAGCAACTCTTGAGCTAAAAGTCAAAATTTATGTGGGTTTAGTACGATCGGCGATGAAATGAGGTAAACTTTGAGTTTAATTTTTTTAATATTCTGACTACTGAATTCTGACTCCTGAATACTACAACTAAGGTTATCTCAGCTGTAAAATATAAGTGTAGAGCAAGTAGTAGATTAAACCTCGGCAAAAGCAAACCCTAAAAATGCCAGGGTAATTTTATGCTTGTTTTGTGTCTAAGAAAAAACCAAGTTATCCCAGCTAGAAAATATGAGGGTGGAGCCAAAGGTGACTAGTATTGAAAATTACACTTTCTCTTTTTCAGAAGAAGTAACAATTCCCCAGGCTCCTCCTGAATTCAAATCAGGTTTTATCGGCATTGTTGGTCGTCCAAATGTCGGTAAATCTACTTTGATGAATCAGTTAGTAGGACAAAAAATTGCCATTACATCACCAGTAGCACAAACTACACGTAACCGTTTGCGCGGTGTACTAACTACGCCAGAGGCGCAGTTAATATTTGTAGATACGCCAGGAATTCATAAGCCCCATCATCAATTGGGCGAAGTATTGGTGCAAAATGCCAAAATTGCCATTGAATCGGTAGATGTAGTGTTATTTGTGGTAGATGGATCTGTAGCTTGTGGATCGGGCGATCGCTACATTGCCGAATTGCTCAGTCGCAGCAAAACACCAGTAATTCTGGGTGTGAACAAAACCGACCAACAACCGGCTGATTCGCAGTTTCTAGATGATAGTTACGCCCAAATGGCCCAATCCCATGAATGGGAAATCGTGAAATTTTCTGCCAAGACTAGTACCGGATTACCGCAACTTCAAGAATTATTAATTAAACATTTAGAAATTGGGCCATTATATTATCCTCCAGACTTGGTAACTGACCAGCCAGAACGCTTTATTATGGGTGAATTGATCCGAGAACAAATTTTATTATTGACTCGTGAAGAAGTACCCCATTCAGTAGCGATCGCCATTGATCTAGTAGAAGAAACTCCCAGCATTACCCGCGTACTTGCTACTATCAACGTCGAGCGTGATTCCCAAAAAGGTATACTCATCGGCAAAGGTGGAGCAATGCTCAAAGCAATTGGTAGTGAAGCCCGCGAACAAATTCAAAAATTAATCGCTGGCAAAGTTTATCTAGAATTGTTTGTGAAAGTCCAGCCAAAATGGCGACAGTCGCGGATTAGTTTAGCAGAGTTAGGCTATCGCGTGGAAGAATAATAATTGGTCATTTGTCATTGGTCATTGGTCATTTGTCATTGGTCATTGGTCATTGGTAACTTGTACTGAGCGACTTGTACCGAGCAAAGTCGAGGTAAGCCGTTGACGCAGCCTCTCCAAGAGTTGTATTGTCATTGGTTATTGGCAGGTGAAAAAAGCAAAAAACAAAAGCCAAAAGACTAATAACTAATGACAAATGACTAATGACAAATGACAAATGACAAATGACAAATGACAAATAATTAATAAAAATGTCTTTAGATACTCGCTATCCCTTAAATTTACCCGTCAATGCTCCGCCCTTGCGCGTGTTAATTGTTGAAGACGATCCGATGATGCAACTGGGATTAGAGCAATCGTTGATGGCTCATCCTCAGTTAGAGATTGTTGGACAAGCTGAAGATGGTTATTTGGGAGTTCAAGCTGCACTGCAACTGAAACCTGATTTGGTGGTTATGGATATTGGGTTGCCGCGATTGGATGGTATTGCCGCGACACAGCAAATTAAGGCGGCGCTACCAGCAACTCATGTAGTAATGCTGACATCTCATCAAACAGAGACAGAAATTATTGCGGCATTGTCTAGCGGTGCAGATGCATATTGTATCAAAGGTGCAAGTGTGGAAAGATTGTTAAGTGCGATCGCAGCCGCAGTTGATGGCGCAGCCTATCTCGATCCCCAAATTGCGCGGCGAGTAATTGACAATCTCAAACCGCCTTCACCCACCACCAACACCGCCAACTTATCAGGGCGCGAGTTAGAAGTGTTAAAGCTGATGGTAGATGGATTGAGCAACCCAGAGATTGCCGAAAAGCTCTATCTTAGCCCCAACACCATCAAAACTCATGTCCGAGGGATTATGAATAAATTAGCAGTAGACGATCGCGTGCAAGCAGCAGTTGTCGCACTGCGTTCTGGTTTGGTTTGATACTAGAATAAATTTATCTGCAACTTTCAAAATACTAAAGTTCAACCTTTGGCTAGTATTTTTAACTATTAAAATTGTTGCAAAAACTTTAAATTCAGCTAATTTTTTTCCATGCGCTCATTAATATTTCAAAATTTGAAGCTGACTATTCCTACAGCTTTAGCATTTACGGTTCTTGGTTATATTCTAAGTCTACCTCTGAGTTATCTTGGCAACTCAGAAGCAGCAAGATGGCAATTCAATTTCGAACGCACAACATTTATTGAAACCCGAAAGCTTGATGAGCTTGGAAGTTTTCAAGCTAGGGTAGCACTTGGTGGTACAGCGCTTGGAATCTTAGTAGCTCAAACAACTTTTATTGCGTATATATTTGGACTTAGCAATCGTAGTACTAAGCAGTAATATCTTTGATGAAATATATGTAAATACAGCCTTTAGGCCACCTAATGCAGTTGTATATTATAGCGATCGCTACACCTTTGGCTTTCAAGTTGGCACACATTTATAACCACATTTACAATTAGAGGCGTACATATATATGTACGCCTCTATAGCTGAATAATTTGTTGCCAAGATGTTGGAAAGATAGTCTACCTCAATGCATTTCAGTTAAAAGAGTTTGAGAATTGATTAGGGTCTATATTAGCAGGAAATAAAAAAATTTCCTTGCCTTCTCTTCTTGCCTTTTGGTGAAGCAAAATTGCCTTTTCCAAAGAACAATATTTGATTGGAACCCATCTGTCGCTATAATAGTAGACAGTTACTCGGCTCATTGCATACTCTTTCAACGGCAGTGGAAGAGACCAGGACGAGTCCACAGTTTGAACCTTACCTGTTGAGTCCATGCTTTGAACCTCAGTTATTAAGTATATTTACTTTCACTGATTGGAATGATGTAGAGGAACTATCATAAGTAATAATCAATGTATTTTAAAACTACATCTTTAGATAAAAATTAAAACAATTAAAACTGCTATCACGCCCTTAGCACTAAATGCGATCGCTACTTCTGGTATCTCATCAGCAGTCGTTACTCAGATCGCCATTGTCAGAATAAGTAGGGATTTGATAGAAGAGTGCGATCGCATAACCTAGTTTTCTTACAGCAATTGTCAGGAAAATAGCTGTAAGTTGTATGCATCTAACTCTTAACGAATGTCCACTCTAGTACCTTGATCGGGGCTTCTTGTAGTGCTTGAGTTAATTCGGTGCTACTCTGAAATTTCACCTCAGAGAGGTCACAGGCTTCGACATTGACCGTGAATTTATCGTTTTGGAAGGGCCAGGGTTTGACAACAACCAAGTTATCACTGCGCTGCATGATGTCATAGCGCTCACCTTCAGGGCCCTTGCTAATTTCTAAAAACCGCTCATCGTCAGGTAGTTCCTGCTGGCATAAAATGAGAGAAAGGCGATCGCACCATTGCATAAATGCATAGGCTGCATCAACTTCCTCCTTTTTGATGCCCAATTCTTTACGCCAACGTTGCTGATTTTGAAGTTGCTCGTCTAAAAGTTTGTCTAATTTTGAGGACTTACCCCGGCTGGACTCATTTAAACGGCTGATGTGCATGGAAATTAATAGAGCTACCCATCGTCCACGGTAAAGGGCATTCTTTGCCAAATTAGCCAATTTATCGACACCTGCATCTAAATCGGCATTTGTGGAGAGCATGAAGTCCTTTGGCGCACCCGCTTCAGTTAGAATATCTTCTTCCCACTCTTTTTCTAGATCGTCGTGATGAGAAATTGCAGCTATTGTTTCATATAACCTTACGGGAGCATTTTTACGTTGCCATTGTCCAGCCAGTTCAGCTGCTAATAAAGCATGGGCACGATGATAAATGACTTCCCAACCATTTGATGTAGCGTTGACAATCACAAGTTAATCTCCAGATTTTTAGTTGAATTAATTTCTAAAATTAGAAATATCGAGGTAGAAATTGAAGAAGCGATCGCTAGGAATTTTTCAGTGTTTCTGAATATTTATAGCTATAGCTATTTTTAATTGGTGTAATAGCCAAATACTCAGCGAAAATTCCCGACTTATTAGAAAAGTCGGGAATATTTTTGCCTGCTAGATGTAGTGAAACAGCCTAAAATTTGCTAAATCAGGTGAGCAAATAACCGACTTTACTTTCTGAGTGGGATTTTTTTAGAATCTCCCAATCATCTCTTTACTCAAAATCAAGCTATGTAATTAAGAGTGGCTTTCTAGCGGATTAGCAATGTATTTGAATGTTGGCTCAGAATTCCAGGGCCCACGCTCATCTTGACCATTTCCGTTTGTAGACAGGTTGTAATAAAGAGCAACAGTTTCATCGGGCTTAATATTACCAAAGAATGGATCTGTCAACTTACCTAGCGAATCTAGAGCTTTCATAAACATCTGAGTATGAGAAATTTCTCGTGTTAACAGATGGACTAAAGTCTCTTGGGTTCCTTTGTCGGTTGCCAATTTAATCAACTCTTCGTAAGTCTGACGAGCGCCTGCTTCAGCTGCAACGTTAGCTCTTAAATCACGTACTACATCTCCACCCTCATTCAAGTAACTTGCAGTCCAAGCATTACCTTGGCTATCTAGAAAATGAGGCCCAATTCCTCGGACTGCAAAAAGAGTACTCTTGTAAGCCTCTGTTTGATCTACATTTTTAGTGTGAGCCTCAATGAGTTTACCAACCATTTCTAAATGGCTGAATTCTTCAATTGCAATGTCTTGGAGCATGTCTTTAATACCAGCATTTTCGACATGGAATGATTGCACCCAATATTGAAGCGCTGCACTAAGTTCTCCAGTAGCTCCGCCAAACTGCTCTAGTAGCAATTGAGCAAAACGTGGGTTTGGTTCGCTTACGTTAACTGCATGAATAGGCTCTTTTTTGTGGAAAAACATAGATCTACACTTCCCAAGGTTATGATGTTTCAGAATGAATTGATTTATCTTTTAGTCTTTTTCCAGATAGAGCTAATTTGATGTTTTTTAGCTTGTTCTACTCGTGAACTAAAAGATTGAAAAAGTCCAGTAGTTATCTCAGGGTTGATAACTGCCAATCAGCGATTATGCATTGCTGCTTCTTCTGATAAATCCCCACAGATAAATAGCAACAATTGCACCAAGCACAGCCACTAAAATACCAGGAAGAGTTAAACCAGCGCCAGCCGCAGTAATTTGCAGAGTTCCTGTTCTTAACAAGGTAAATAAAGTTCCACCGACGAAAGCACCAATGATACCCAAAATCATTGTGGAGAGAATTCCGCCGCCTTGAGAACCAGGATAAATAGCTTTAGCGATTGCACCTGCCAAAAGTCCTAAAACTATCCAAGCAATAATACTCATAACCGCCTCAACAATCTCACTCACTTAATATCTAAGTTATCAACTCTAATTCCAAATTCTTTCTACCAGATGGGGTAAATGTTAAATCCAAAAGTTATACACAATACTTTCATATTCAGAATTGGATGAGAATTTGCGTTTTTTACATCTTTTTAACGTTAAACGAAAATTTTTGCATATTTTAAGCTAGAAGTTATTAAAAACATCTAATCATAGACATAATTATTGTCAGCAAAACTAAATGTTAATTAGCTAATCAATATATTATTTTTTATCTCTGTCTTCAGGTATAAAGTTCGTATCTAACTTCTTGGGGATGTATTAAAAATATTTATTCATTCAACTTTTGATAATTTTCGTTATAACCGATCGTTAATTATCTATATAAATAATTAACCAAGATTTTTGTAGATTTTTATTTAACAACTTTATTCCAATTACCTTTTGACTGCCTATCCGCTTGCACTGCGCTTCATGCACCACACAAATAAGTTCAAACATAAAATTGGATTACTATAGTCTTAATAATATCCCCTCAAATTTTATTTTTCAGATAGATTGAGGGGATAATATGTGGTAAAGATTTGCAGAAGCGATATCAAATAGCACGAGAAAACTTTGTCTCTCGCGTTCTTGTATGAGTATCAAATATGACGGCAATATTTCTTACTAGTAATCTACCGATGTCGGTAATCTGAATCTGATTTTTTGATAAACTGACTAGACCATCAGCTTCTAGTGGTTTTAACGCCTCTAGTTCCTCAGAAAAATATTCATCAAAACTGATATGATATTTGTTTTCAATATCTTGCTTATGAAGCTGAAAATGAGACATAATACTCATAATCACATCCCGTCGAATAATGTCATTCTGAGTGAGCTTGATACCTTTACTAATAGGTAAACTACTTGCTGCCAGTGTTTGATAATAATCCTTTAACTCCTTGTGATTTTGAGCATAAGCATCTTCTAACATACTGATGGATGTGGCACCAAAACCAAATAATTCTGTCTCGGCATGGGTAGTATAGCCCTGAAAATTGCGTTTAAGAGTACCATTGCGTTGAGCGATCGCTAGTTCATCATTAGTTTTAGCGAAATGATCCATTCCAATAAATAGATATTGGTTATTCGTCAATTCTTCAATGGTCATTTTCAGAATCTCTAACTTTTCCTGTGCTGGGGGTAGCGCCTCTTGAGGAATATTTTTTTGCGTCGGTTTTAGCCAAGGCACATAAGCAAAGTTAAACACAACAATTCGGTCAGGATCTAATTCAATTGTTTTTTTCAGCGTTTCTTGAAATGTCTCACGTGTTTGATAAGGTAAACCATAAATTAGGTCTACATTCACACTTTCAAACTTAGCTTCTTTAATCCAACTCATGACATCAAAGAGCATTTCTTCAGGCTGGACACGATTCACTGCTACTTGAACTTGGCGATTAAAATCCTGAATGCCAAAACTAATGCGGTTAAATCCAATCTTTCTCAGAAAGAAAATGTAGTTTTTATCGATATAGCGGGGATTAATCTCAATTGAGATTTCTGCTTGGGGATCGATGTTGAAATAGTGATTGATATTTTTCCATAAAAATTCTACTTGGTGACGCTCTAAATAATTAGGAGTACCACCTCCCCAGTGGATTTGCAGCACTTTTCTATCGGAATCGATTAAAGCTGCGGTGTTTTTAATGTCTTCAACCAAAGACTCCACGTAAGGTTTAGCAATATTCTTGTTGTTGGAAATTACTGTATTACAGCCGCAGAAGTAGCAAGCACTTTGGCAAAAAGGGATATGGAAATACAAACTCATAGGGGTTTTGCGTTGATTCGAGGCGGCGATCGCGGCCTTAAAATCAGTTTCAGTGAATGTTTCGCTTAACTCTGTAGCGGGCGGGTAACTGGTATATCTAGGTGCGCGAGTGTCGTACTTTTGAATCAGATCCAGATCGAACTTAACACCAGGTAATAGAAAAACCATTGAGTTGCTTTCCAATAAATGAAGGGAGTAATTAATGGGGAGCAGGGGAGCAGGGGAGAAGTATACAGTAAGTTTTTCCCCTCTGCCTCTTGTGCCCAATGACAAATGACAAATGACAAATGACAAATGACAAATAACAAAATTAATTAGCCGCAGCTATTTCAGTGCTACCTGAATTTTGAGAACGAGTGAGGCTATTAAAGAGAACTTGACCGAGTGCTTTAATTAAACTTCCCTCTAACTCTTGAGCCATCTTTAAATTGAACCCAAAGGCATTATTAGCTTCTGCAACAATCCGTTCTGCTGTTATATCATCAACGGGTAATGCATTTAATGCCTGACGATACTTATCCTTAAATGCCTTTTTGTCAGGAATTTGCTCAAAGTTGTAAAAGGATGTGCCTTCATACCCAGAAAGCTTTAGGACTGACTGAGCAACTTTTTGTAGCATTTGACCCCCAGAAAGATCGCCCATGTAGCGAGTGTAGGCATGACCTAGCAATAAGGCTGGTTCACTAGCAGAAATTTCCCGAATGCGGTCAATGTAGCTCTGGGCAGCAGGTGAGATTGTAACTTGCTCTCTCCAATTATCCCCATAATAGAACACCATGTCTTTTTCGAGTGAGGATTGACGATTAAGTTCAGGAAAGTAAACCGCACTAATCACAGGATGCACTCTATGGCTCTCTAATGCCGCTTCTAGTTCGCTGTAGACGTAATACAAGTTGCTTAAGAATTTAGCGAAGCAGTCTCTATCCACAACTCCTTGCAAAAAACATTTCATGAATGCCACATTTTCCGCTGATGTGTGGGCTTGTTGAGTTCCAGAGCGCAGTTTGATGGCTAGATTGCTACTCATTGTTGCTTCCTTCATGTTCAAACGCAAGGTTTATCGGCAGTCACCGACTCAGGATGCCTACCAGTACCAGCTAAAAAATTGTTATTCTAGGTTGAGAAAGGATCTGCATCACTACTATCTAGCAGCAAATACAACTGCCGATGCAAATCCCAGGTATTTTTATTTCTCCTAAGATTATTTAACTCTTAACTTATATATAACTATTAAGATATTAATATTTATTTATGTTTTTCTGATGCTTGTATTCAGGCACATCCTAGCTGAGTAGTAACAAAACTGATTGTGGAATAAGCATTTCAAGTCTTCTGAAACAACGGGTAATAAGTTTATTTATTACAATTTACTCTCAATAATTTAACTGATGTCTACAAACAACAAAAACTCAAAGCCTGGATTCGCCTGTTCTTAAAGAAGTCGAGAACCTATAATACAAACTGGAACTCTTTTATAAGCAGGTGTACCGCTTTGCGGATCGATTTTTGCTTTAAATAAAACATTAGCTTCAGGATAAAACATAAAAGCTACACCTTCAAGAATCGCCCCACAAATAATTTCAATATTGTCTAATTCTTCTCGATCTCCTTTCACTATTACTCGCTGATGCTCCTGAAATCCCGCTTTTTTGACATCTAGAGAATTCATTAAAATACAGTGACGATGAGGCATACCTCGATATTTATCTTCACTGCGATAAACTACAGTATTATGTTGACCATAGCTGCGCCCTGTTCCTAAAATTACCACAATTCCTAGCTGATTTTCTGCCACACCAAATGCTGCTTTAGTTGGTACTGATAATTGCGGTAAAGGTGTGACAAACATTTGTGCTTTACCATCAGGTGTGGGAAATTTCGGTTCATCCAAAATCCGCCCTTCAATGATAAACTCCTGCTTAGTTTGGTCAATTGTACCAATCTTCTCATAGCCAGGAATAGTTTTAGCAATTAATTCTCTCACATAAGTTGTATCTTGCAGCTTACGCCAATTTATCGGTGTTTCACTATGTAAACGATGAGCAATTTCTGTCATTAATTCTATTTCCGAAATTAGCTCGGCATTAGGCGCTTTTAAATGGCTTTTACCTTCATCATTTAACCGTACAAAATTATTACCCGATTCAGTTGTTGTTTTATGAGGATTTTCAAAACGATTGAATACAGGTAATATTAAAGTTTGCTGTTTCGCTAATCCGTGGAAATGTCCTAAGTTTGGTTTTGTAGCTACATAAAATATGGTTTTTATTTGCGATAATGCCTGTTTTACTTGCTGTAAGTCGGGGTTAGCTGCATACAAATTACCCCCTAAACAAAACAGTGTATCTATCTTTCCTAATTCTGCTGCTGCGATCAAGTCACGGGTATGATAGCCAGGAGTTTCATTTAGAGTTTTTCCTAATAATTGAGATAGTGCTTGTTTGATTTCTTCTCGCAAGTTTACAGTAACACCCATTGAACCAAAGCCTTGCACATTGGAATGTCCTCGAATGGGCATTGTCCCAGCACCAATTTTACCAGCGTTACCTGTAATTAAGGCTGTATTAGCAATACTAAAAATATTATCTACGCCGTTAGAGTGTTGAGTTATCCCCATTGCCCAGGCAAAAACTACACGCGTTGATTTACCAATTATATAAGCTGTTGCTGTGATTTCTTCTTGGGATAAGCCACAGGTGCTAGTGATGTTATCCCACGAGATATTATTAGCGTAATCTACAACTTCTTGCCAATTTTGTGTATAAGCTTTCAGATATTCTATTTTAATTAAATTCTGTTCAATCAAAGATTTTTGTAAACCTACAAATAATGCAGCATCACTTCCAGGAATTGGTTGTAGATATAAAGAAGATATATCTGAACCTCCTGTGAGTAAAGATTTGATCGGAAATGCCGGAGACGCAAATTTAACTAAACCGATTTCAATTTGGGGATTAATAATAATTACTTTCCCGCCTCTTTCCCGCAATTCGATCAATTCGTTCATCAGTCGTGGATGATTTGCAGGGGCGTTAGAACCAATTAAAACGATACAATCACTATGTTTTAGGTTTTCTAAGCTCACCATTGATGTACCTGAGCCGAAAACTTTTTTTAACCCTACTGTTGAGGGTGCATGACACAAATCTGAACAGTCTGCTAGATTATTACTACCTAGCGATCGCATTAATAATTGTAGTAAATAGGCAGCTTCATTAGATGAGCGTCCAGAACTATAACTAGCAATTCGGGCTGGTGGGAAATTAAAGGTTTGTGTAGCGATCTGGTAGACTTCTTCCCAGCTTATACGTTGATAGTGGGATGAACCCGATCTGAGAATCAGAGGATAACTTAATCTACCCAAGGAATCGCATTCTTGAGAAGTCAGTTTTTGTAATTCACTAATGCTTTTTTCTCGGAAAAAATCTCGCTTAATTCCTGGTTGCAATTCCGCAGCGATCGCCTCTACACTTTTAGCACAGCGTTGTAAATATTCTCCCGCTTCATTAACAAAGCCTCCTTTTTGTCCACCCGTGCCCCAAGCGCAGGATAAACATGCACTTTTATGATTGAGAGTTTGCCATAATTTTAACCCTTGTGATGAGAGAGTTTTTTCTACCCAATACTGAATCACAGGTAAACCACCCCCAGCAGGGGAGTTAGAATCGTTTTGAGGTAAGTTATCCATACTGAGCTAAATCTCAACTCGCTTAACTTATTATTGCTAAAAATTATTCGGCAAGTATTAATTTCAATTGAAACTATTTGTAACACTTACGTAAAAATGCTTTTCTGGCTCTAACTATATAAAAGAGAGCGATAGAACCAATTTAACTTAATCTTATCCTTTTTTTGATTTGTTCTTAATTGTGTTATGACTTTTAATACAATAAATTATATTTAATCAGTATAAGATTCTTCTATAAAGAGCCGATTTTATTTTTGAAAAGCTTGCCTGCTATAGCTTTGAGTGATGTAAATCAGAGATTCAGTATACTTAAAAAGATTAATACCGGAATCTTAAGAGTTCTATGTGATATTCTCTAAACAGATTTCAGGATTCAGCTGACCGTTTGGTATTGTCCTCACTAAATCAGGATAAACTCTATGTATCGATTCCAGATCAGTGCATACACTCAAACGGGCGAATCCATTGGTCTGGTGGGTTCTACTCCAGAGTTGGGATTGTGGGATATTAGTAAATGTGTTCATCTGCGTACAAGTGGCGATCGCTATCCTTTATGGTGGACAGATGAAATTGACATTCAAGAGTCAGGCGGTCAACAGAGAGTTGAATACAAGTATGTGCTATTCGATGTCAACGGCAACGCCCAATGGGAGAGCTTACTAGATACAAACCGCTGGATTCCAATCGATTCTAAAAATTGTGCCAGCACAATTATTGTGGATGATGGCGCATTCGGTTATTTACAACCTTATCCGTTCGGATATATTGAGAAGCTTGCTGTTAAAGTCCCCCTGGATCGAGAGCCTGAAGGTTTAAAAATCGTAGTCATTGGTAGTTCGGTTGCATTAGGTCATAAAGCCTGGTTTTTGAAAGGTTGGGTTTGGCTGTTGGCACAAGCTTTACAGCAAAAATATGGACATAAACTGGTGAATGTGTCAGAGGTGGGAGCGAATGTCAGCAGAACGATCGCTCGATTCCCTTGGTTTGTCACCCCAGAACACCCGGATATCGTCATCATTGCCCTATCTCTGGGTAACGAAGGGTTAGCTTACTGTCCCCCTCACGAACGACGAGCAGTACAGCGACGGTTTGAAAGTGGTTTGCAGCAACTTGTAAAAATGACACGAGACATCGGGGCAATTCCAATTCTAGGCAGTGTCTATCCCAACGGTGATTATTCCCAGGAACATTACTGGCTGATCCGAGATACACACAACCGGATGCTAAATTGGGGCGTACCTGTATTGGATTGGTTGGCTGCTGTAGATGATGGACAAGGAAGATGGAAAGCGGGGATATCCTTCGATCCGGCTCACCCGAATACAGTTGGTCATAGCCTCATGTATCAGCAGATCGACCAGCAACTATTTGATATCGACAAAGACGAATTAGCAGAAAAACAACGCTTCCGCGAGCCGAATGAATTTCCCATTTACTTTGATAATGTGGGCTTTAATGTTTCTGTCTGTATCGAAGAGAAGCGTTTACGGATTATTAATACATCGCAATACAGCTACACGATCGCTCCCTATTGGCAAGAACTACAAACTGCACTGCAAAGTAAGGCTGGATTGATATCAGGTATTTACATTGCCAAGGATACCCAACCAGGAACGCTCCCCTTCTTCGTTGTAGAGAATGGTGCGATCGCAACTACAATAAATATCCGTCCAAATACCGATTTAGAATATAGTCCCGCCTTTAATCTCTTTTCGCCGAACAACGTTTTATTCTATGACGGGCATTTGGGGATTTTGCAAGCAGATGAACGCCACCTCTGGGTAATCAACGAATCAGACAGCGAGTACAACATTCAGCCGATGTGGACGGAAGTTTGCAATGCCCTTAAAGCCATGCCATCAGGTGTTTATGAAGATCCGCTTTATCCCGATGTCCCTTTTCGCACAATGATGATTGGTAAAGATGGGCTAGAAAGCCGGGTAAAAGCACCACCTAAGTCTGCGGTATTTTTCCAATACAAATGTGACTTATCAGATATCAGCCGTGTGGCAATTCTTCCCCTTGGCGATCGCTGTGCCGTCCGTATGATGTTGTATAAAATGGAGTACGATGGTCCCGCCTTTCCGTTTGATTTAACGCGCACCACTAATATTGCAGATGTTGCGGATGCGATCGAAACCGGTTTTGATGATATGTGGAACCCTGTTTTTCTGCATTACAGCCCTAATGCAGGCAGGATTTACCACGGTAAGTGGTCGGGTTTATCCTTTGCCCATGAAGTTGAGGAGACAGACGACGCTGTTCAAGATATGTCTCCCGTCTATAAACGGATGCGGGTTCGTTACACGGCACGCGCTGAAAGGTTTTGGTATACACTGCGGCACTGCGACAAAGTGCTTTTTGTTCGCACAGGAATTAGCGATCGCGGTGGTGTGTTAGATTTGGTGAACAAGCTGGAAAAACAATGTCAGGGGAAGCCATTTCATCTCTTGCTTCTTTCTCCCCAAAGCAATGATGAGTTTTTAGACCTTCCCAATGTGCTGCATTACAATGTCGAGTTTAATCCCGATCGCATGTATGAAGATTTAGGACATTGGATGTACTGCACAGAGGTGATGCGAGGAATTCTAGAATCTCTTGGTGTGTCCAGCAAAAATCTCTTTTGGTGTCCGCCTAAAATACCGAAGGGGTGAGAAATTAGCTAAAGACGATGCCTACGGCTGGCTACGCCTACGCATTTGCTATTTCGGCGATCGCATTTGGTATTAGTTTCGTACATTATTATGTCATGCGAACTTATCCCCATCCGGCGTGAAGCTAGCGACTGATCGCTATTCAACGACCTGCATCTGCATTTCATTCATACGGCCACCGTGTACTTCGATCTGGGAGAAAGCAGTTTCGAGTTCGCGAAGATCGGCAGGTGTTAGCTGCACATTGATTGCTCCTAAGTTCTCGTTCAGGTGATTGATGTTGCGTGTCCCTGGGATTGGAACAATAAATGGCTTCTGCGCTAAAAGCCATGCCAGCGCAATTTGAGCAGGTGTTGCGTATTTCTTATCCGCCAATCTTCTGAGCGCATCAACTATCGGAGCATTTGCGGATAAGTTTTGGGGAGAAAAGCGGTCGAACCCGGATCGAAGATCCGTTTTTAGATCGAACTTTTTGCGAGCATCTATTTGTCCAGTCAGGTAACCCATTCCCACCGGCCCCCACGGTACAAAGCCGATTCCCAGATCCTCACACGCTTTCAGAACGCCGTTCTTTTCAGGACTTCTTTCCATGAACGAGTACTCGCTCTGAATGGCTGTCACCGATTGAACAACGTGCGCTCTGCGAATGGTTTTTGCACTCGCCTCAGACAGACCAAAGTGCATAACTTTTCCCTGTTGGATGAGGTCTTTAACCGCACCAGCCACATCCTCGATGGGCACTTTGGGATCGACTCGGTGCTGGTAATAGAGATCGATGCGGTCAGTTCGGAGGCGCTTCAATGACGCCTCAACTACTTTCTTAATATGTTCCGGTCGGCTATTTGGAACACCATCGGCTTCAATGTCAAAGCCAAATTTAGTGGCGATAACGACTTTGTCGCGCAAAGGCGCGAGTGCTTCTCCGACAAATTCTTCATTTGTATATGGTCCGTAAACTTCGGCTGTATCGAAGAACCTGACACCATTTTCATAGGCCGTGCGAATGGCCCGAATGCCCTGATTTCTATCTGCGGGAGGGCCGTAGTTGGCGCTAATACTCATGCACCCGGAGCCTAATTCCGAGACTTCCAAATTTCCGAGTTTTCGTGTTTTCATTTTGTTCCCTTCTCTATCGGGAGGCTGATTTGATGATGCAGCCCGCGCCACTGGGCCGACAGCCAATCCTGCCCCGAAAAGGGCAGTAGTAGCCAAAAAGTCACGGCGACTGAGGGGTTGACGCTCCTGCTTGTTCTTTTTCATAAGTACTCCCTTCCATATAAATATTCTGCACTTGATGGAACGGATGCCGATAGGAAAATTCTGGAATTTGATAGGTAAATTCTCCAAACTTTTAGAAATAAACGATGCGGGAGTGCGTCCAGAAGGTAAGATAAATCCTATGACCCAGAGAGAATTAGAGACACAACAGGAGCAGTACCAGCGAGCGGAACTGGTGGAGCGGATGGCGCGAGCCATTCCCGCAGATGGAGTAATTCAACCTCTTCAAGGTCTTCGCTTGGCCCGCTCCTCCAAAATGAGGCAGAAGGTGTACGGAGTGTCAGATCCCACCTTTTGCGTGATTGCCCAGGGCTGCAAAGAGGTGTACCTCGGAGGGAATCCTTATCAGTACGACCCCTACAACTACCTTCTCGCCACAGCGGAACTTCCCATCGTGAGCTGGGTTCTAGAAGCGTCCGAGGAGCGGCCGTATCTGGGGCTGCAACTGCATCTCGACGCCGCTATAGTCGGCGGGGTCATGGTAGAAATCGGCCAACTGCCGCCTCAAAATCAGAAGGCTGTTAAGGCCATCGAAGTCAGCCCGCTCGATTCCACCCTACTGGACGCCACTGTGAGACTCGTCAGGCTGCTCGATTTTCCCACCGAAGCGCGGGTGCTTTTGCCCCTCATTACGCGGGAGGTCATCTATCGGCTTCTGGTCGGAGAACAGGGACACCGGCTCCGTCAGATGACGGTTTTGGGAGGTCATACCTACCAAATCGCTCAGGCTGTCGAGAAAATTTGCCGGGAGTTCAATGAGCCGCTTTACGTTGAGGAGATAGCGCGAGGGATCGGCATGAGCGTTTCCAGCTTTCACCACCACTTTAAGGAAGTCACCGCCATGAGTCCGTTACAGTTCCAGAAGCAGTTACGGCTCCAGGAAGCGCGGCGGCTGATGGTTGGTGAAGCGTTGGACGCGGCGACGGCGGGTTATCGTGTGGGATATGATGATGCTTCGCAGTTCAATCGCGAGTACAAACGCCTCTTTGGTGTCACGCCGATGCGTGATGTGGAACGTCTTTGCGAAGCGGTTGAGGCCGGTGCAGATATTTGATTTAGCCTTTGCATGTTCTTCTCGAATTCTATAAATCTCTTCAAGAATTTCATCTTTCCACATATCTACTCTCCCATTAATGGGAAGCGTTCAGCGTTGACGATCGCTATCAGCAAAATAGCTCAACCACCGTCGGCTTAGTAACTTTCCCCATAGCGTTGCGCGGTAATTCTTCAACTATCAAAATTTGAGTTGGCACTTTATAAACCGCCAATCGCTCTTTTGCCCAACTCCTGAAAGCTTGTAATGTTAAAGGTTGTGACCCTTGCAAGACTAACGCCGCACAAACCCGTTCACCCCACTCTGGATCGGCAACCCCAACCACTGCACATTCCTGAATATCTGGATGCGATCGCAGTACTTCTTCAATTTCTAAAGCGGAAACTTTATACCCTCCGGTTTTGATGATATCCACACTCATCCGTCCCAGAATTCGATAGTTACCGTTCTCAACTACGGCGGTATCTCCAGTACGGAACCAGCCATTTTGGAAAGCTTTGGCGGTTGCTTCGGGGTTTTGCCAATATTCTAAAAACACTCCAGAACCTTTAACTTGGATTTCTCCTGGTGTCCCAGTTGGAACTAACTCTCCGTTCTCGTCTACTAATCTCACTTCAATTTGAGGTAAAGGCTTCCCCACATATCCAGATAATCGTTCACCGTGTAAAGGGTTCGATAACGCCATGCCAATTTCAGTCATACCATAGCGTTCCAGCAGAAAATGGCCGCTGATGGTTTGCCACTTTTCTAAAACTTGAACTGGTAATGCTGCGGAGCCAGAAACCATCAGGCGCATTTTAGCACAGCCTGCTGACATAATTTTTTGGCGTTCCTTAGAGGCAGTTTCCCAAGCCGCAATGAGCTTTACATAAATTGTTGGTACTGCCATAAATAAGGTTAAGTCACCGTCACAAATTCGCCTCCAAACGGTTTCGGCATCAAATTTGCTTAATATATGGCACTCCGCGCCAGCCCATAAAGCACAAGTGAGTACGTTAATAATTCCATGAATATGATGTAGTGGCAGGATATGCAAAATGCGATCGCTAGATGTCCATTCCCAAGCGGTAGTTAAGCTAGTCACTTGCGCTTGAATATTTTGGTGAGTTGTAACTACACCCTTGGGTTTACCTGTTGTACCGCTAGTGTAGAGAATTAAAGCGCGTCTAGTGATATCTACTTCTGGGAGGCGACTAATATTATGTGGGAGCGTTTCTGAGGTGAGAATAAATCGCAAATTGTGTTCTTGGGCAAGCGATGGCTGCGGCGGTAAACTACGCAGTATATCTTCAAAATTAGGATGAGCAATAATAATCGATGCTCCAGAATTAGTAATTACATACTCCAATTCTGGGCGTGGATGGGAAATACACAGAGGTACAGCTATACCACCAGCCAGCCAAATTCCCCATTGAGTGGCTACATATTCAAACCCAGGCGGAATGAGAAAGGCAACTCGCTGCTCTTGTAAATCTCCTATATTTTGAAGAAGATTTGTTGCTATTTGACTGGAAGTGTATAGCAAATCCCGATAGGTAAATGCTCCGTCCGTTGTCACAATTGCTGTTTTTTCGTTATGTTCTTTAGCACGAATAATCAATGGTAGGTTCACGTTTGTTTACCGATTTAAGGTTGATTCAGTCTACTTAATGAAAGTTTTATCTGCACCGACAGGCTCAGATAAAGGATTTTTTTAATAAATCTATATTTTTTTTATTCGTAACTTTATAAATACTACAACCAACGTTGTTTTTTCGCATAGGCAATACTGCCAATCACAATTAATGCCATCATACAGATCACCATAGGGTAAGCCAAAGGCTGTTCTAATTCCGGCATATTTTTGAAGTTCATACCATAGAAACCAGATATAAAAGTTATTGGCAAAAAGATGGTCGATAAGATAGTCAAGCGATTAATTCGTTCGCCCGTTTTACTAGCAATATTATCGCGTTGAATTTCCATTAATTCTGACATCCAGGCTCTTATAGCTTGATATTCTTGCCAGAGTTTATCAACGTGATGAACCAATTCTTGATTGAATAGTTCCTTCACTGGCTGGCCGATCCATTGGAAATCTTCATTATCCATAATAGCCATAAGTAACTTGATGCTTTGAAAATTACGACGTCCAGAACGAGTAGATTGCCTCATTGTGGCAATTTTTTGGTAAGTTGATTCGTCACCAGAATTGTCTAAAACTTCATCTTCTAAATCATCAAGCTTTCTCGAAATATAGGTAAACACAGTTTCATAATTATTTAAAATATCTTTAAATATGAGATAAAAAAGATAGTCAATTCCCAATTTTTGAATATCTATAGTTCGCTTTTGGAGATTATTAGTTAAAATACTTAAAATTTTTAATTCAGTGATTTCAAAAGTTATGATAAAATTATTTCCAACTACAATGTTGCCACGCACCACCTCAAACTCATTATTTTTTATTTGAGAACTTAGGATTTCATAACTGTCAAATAAACAATCTTCTACGTCTTCATCAATTCCTACAGGGGAATGGTTGAAAATCATGTTAACACGAGATGGATTTAGTCCAAAGTGCTTGATAATCCTGGCTGTTCCAGTGCGGTCGCGGAAGTGAATGCAACGCAACCAAATATTGTGAGAACCATCAATTCTTTTCAGTACCGTATCGACATCTCTATGGCTGAATATTTCCAGATTATCTGGATGAAAAGTCAGGAGAATTAGCATATAGCAATCCTAATTGAGTCGTAATAAAATACTGTGACTCATGGTAATTAATCAGGACTTTAGTCCTTGTTTTATAAGCACTAAAGTGCTTACTACAAACCATTAAAACTCGTTTGATAAAGTACTAGTCGTAAATTTGTAAAGTAAAACACATTTAAATAGCACAATCACTCTCTAAGAGTTTTGACGGTTGATAGTCAACACTATATTGAGTGGTAGCTCAATTTTTTTCTATTTTCCCAGATTTTGGGCGACTAGTTGGCGCTGGTGCTGAATTATTTTGTAAAATTGCAATTTCCCGCCGTGCATCTTGATAACTATCTTGTTCGCCTTGCTGTCGGAATAGTTTTGCAGCTTTTTTAAAATCTGCGATCGCACCCGATTTATTTTTCTGCTTAGTACGAATCACGCCCCGATTATAATAGGCTAAGGCGTTGTTAGGATTAATTGCGATCGCTCGTGAATAATCCTGATTTGCAGCTTTTTTATTTCCCAGTTCCAGATAAGCGTTACCACGGTTGTTGTAAGCTGCTATATTATTAGTATCTAGTTTTAGTGCTTCAGTATAATCTTGAATAGCGCCTTTATAATCTCCAAAAGAAAAGCGGTGAATACCTCTGTGAATATAAGCTGCAATAAATTTAGGATCTATCTGTAAAATAGTGTTGTAATCTTCAGTAGCTTCTACTTGATTTCCCAGATCGCTGTAAATATCACCACGATTCAGATAAGCTTCTATGTATTTAGGATTGATGTTGATTGCATCTGTGTAATCTTTAATTGCTTCATCTTTTTGTTGATTAATAGATTGAGTTAAACCCCTTTGATAATAAGCTTTGGCATCGCTAGGATTAATCTTAATTACTTTATCAAAATCTTGGATTGCTTCAAGTCTTTGTTTGAGGCGGCGGTGGAGAATACCTCGTTGCAAGTAGGCTTCGGTATACTGGGGTTTAAGAGCGATCGCTTGACTAAAATCTTCAATTGCACCTTTATTATCCTTTGATTGACCACGAGCTAATCCTCGTCCATAGTAAGCATAAGCATCTTTAGAATTCAACTTAATTGCTTGAGTATAATCTGCGATCGCTTCTTTGTATTTGCCTAATGCCGAAAAAGCAAATCCTCGGTCAAAATAGGCATTAGCATCTTGAGGATTAAGTAAAATGGCTTGGCTAGAATCTGCTTGTGCTTGCTCGTAGTCTCCTAATCGATAATAAGCATCACCCCGCCTATTATAAGCTAAAGCGTTTTGCGGATCTAATTCAATAACCTGATTGAAATCTTCAACTGCTCCTTCATAGTTTCCTGACTCATATTTATTGACCCCCTTTTGGTATAATGTCTTCTGAGCATCACTCACAAGTTTTGGCGATCTCAATTGCCAAGCTGCAACACTAAGGGTAATACATCCAGCTATCCCTGCTATAACTAGTAATAATTTTTTTTGATGCTGTTTTTGTCGATTGTCATCAACATTTATTAACTTTTTTAGGTCGTCTAAAACTTCCGTTGCATACTGGTAGCGCTTCCGATAATCAAAACGCACCATTTTATTAATAATTTTTGCTAATTTTCTGTTACATTTTATATTTTTATCGCGCCAAAGTATTTCACCTGTCAGCTTATTTTTCTGACTTCGCAAATTAGATATTTCCTTTGTAGGTAACCCTTTCAGTGCTGCGATCGCAACGATACCCAAAGCATATATATCACTGTTGTATTTGAGGTTGCCGTTAATTTGTTCTATAGGCATATACTCGGAATTTTCAACAGTATTATCGAGCGCTTCATTAAAAGTACCCAAATTAATCAAAACTAATTTTTTATCTGATTCCCGGCGAATAATATTTGCTGGTGTAATATTCCGATGAATTATGCCATAGCTATGTATAACTACCAAAGTTTCTAATATCTCTGACAAAAGACTAATTACTTGGTCTTCCTTTATAAGTTGTCCCTGGATAATTTCGTCAGTTAAAGGATTACCAGGTATGAATTCTTGGACTAGATAAAATTCTTCATTTTCTTCAAAAGAAGCAATGAGCTTTTGAATTTTATCGTGTTCTTGTCCGAGTTTTTCTAAAGTTTCTGCCTTGCTGGCAAACAAGCGGCGTAGGATTGTTAAAGCTTGAGGATTGCTATTAGGAAGAGATAACTGCTTTACGATAAATTCTTGACCATTAAGATTAACATCTTCAACTAGATAGGTTTTCTCTTTTTCCCCATCATTGAGAACTTTTAGTATTTGATAATGTCCATCTAGTAAATGACTATTCATCAATATAAAATTATAGTCTGATAAATTGTTCGATTATAGCTTAAGTGTTATTACTACTGATTTTAAAATATAAATATTTATTTATTAAGTAACTTCAAATGAGATCGATGCGTGGGCTGCTACCGCGTGTATATATCAAACGTCCCTCTCCCAAGCTTGGGAGCTACGGTGTATACACAAGTCTGAAATAGCTGAAAAACCCAAGGTTTTACCCCACCCTAACCCTCCCCTTATAAAGGGGAGGGAATAAGATTCTCTTGTTTCCCCCCTTTACAAGGGGGGATTAAGGGGGGTAATTTGACTTGTGTAAACACGGTAGCCTAAGCTTGGGAGAGGGATTTAGGGTGAAAGCTCATGATTCAGATTTTACGCTGGCACGACAAATTTCTCGCTACCAGCCAGTTCAAAGGCTGCATGAATAGCTTGCAAAGCTTTAACACCTTGCTCTTGTGCCACAACACAACTAATTTTGATTTCTGAGGTGGCAATCATTTGAATATTGATTTGTTGTTGAGCTAAAGCTTCAAACATTTTAGCGGCAACGCCTGGTTGTCCTACCATCCCTGCACCGACAATACTTACTTTAGCGATCGCACTATCTAAAACAACTTCCCCCCATCCTAACTCTGCCGCTACTTGAGTCAGCATTTTTTTGGCATTTTCCCCGTCTATCCGCGAGACTGTAAAAGCAATATCTCGTCTGGGAACACCATCAATCACCCGGCAACGCTGAGATTGGATAATCATATCAACACTAATATTGTGTTGCGCTAATAATCCAAACAACTTCGCCGCCATTCCCGGACGATCTGGCAATTGGCGAATCGCAAGACGCGCTTGATTCAAATCGAGCGCAACACCGCGAACGGGGGGAATGGGCGAGGAGTGAGGAGTTAAGGGTGAGGAGTTAGGAGTGAGGAATTCTCTCTTGCTCCCTGCTTCCTGCTCCCCTGCTTCGATTTCAAAGGCGGTGCGGAGTGCGTTGACGGCGCGATCGCATTGGTTGGCATCGACTACGCAACTTACTTTGACTTCGCTGGTGGAAATCATTTGTATATTCACGCCAGCTTCGGCTAAGGTGGCGAACATCTTTGCAGCAACACCAGGACGGCCAATCATTCCCGCACCTGCGATGCTGACTTTGGCAATATTATGTTCTACCATTACTTCGGCTTCGTCAGATTTGGGGTTAGATTGACTCCTCAGTGCTGGGGCGATCGCTGTTGCTACTGCTTCTGCCCGTTTTAATATTGGTGTGGTGACAGTAAAGGCAATGTCATTACTGTTACCTTCATGAACTGACTGAATAATCAAATCTACATCTACTTTTTGCCGAGAAATTTCGCCAAATAACCTAGCTGCCACACCTGGTTTATCGGGTACGCGCAACAAAGCGACCTTTGCTTGGTTAGTGTCAAATTCTACATGATCTACAGGACGGGCAATTTCCAGATTGATTAGCGATCGCCCTTGGGGTTTGGCTGATGTCACCCAAGTACCTGGTTGATCCGTCCAACTAGACCTAACTACAAGGGGAACCCCATAGTTACGGGCAATTTCCACAGCACGGGGATGCAGCACTTTTGCGCCCAAGCTAGCTAATTCCAACATTTCATCGCAGCTGATAGCATCCATCAACTGAGCTTCGGCAACCAACCGGGGATCTGTAGTGAGAATACCTGGAACGTCTGTATAAATTTCGCAAAAATTTGCTTTTAATGCGGCGGCGATCGCCACTGCTGAAGTGTCAGAACCACCACGCCCCAAAGTCGTAATTTCCATCTCTCCCGCGCTAGAGATACCTTGGAAGCCAGCTACTACAACTACTTTACCTGCATTTATGTGGCGAGTTAGGCGAGTAGTTTCAATATGCAAAATCCGAGCGCGGCTGTGTTCGGCTTCGGTAACAATTCCTACTTGAGCGCCAGTCATGGAAATTGCTGGTTGTCCGAGTTCCTGCAAAGCCATACTGAGTAAGGCAATAGTTACTTGTTCGCCAGTGGAAAGCAGCATATCCATTTCCCGGCGATTAGGATTTGGAGAAATTTCAGTAGCTAGTTTGACGAGTCCATCGGTGGTTTTGCCCATTGCCGAAACCACTACGACAATAGAGTTTCCAGCTTGAACAGTTTTATAAACACGCTGTGCAACAGCTTGAATACGTTCCACTGAACCGACAGATGTACCACCGTATTTCTGAACTATGAGCGCCATAACTTTTTTTAATCAATTGTGCCTGCTTTCATCAATGCTTCCGCCTAGTAAGGAAGCTTTCAAGGCTTATCAGTTATATATTTTACTAAATATTGCGTCGAATACTTTATAATAATTGATTATTCAAAAACTACATCTTCATAGAGTGTTGCCATTGTTTCCTCAAAATCCACGCTATTGAGTCGAAATGATTGATGCTCTGATGTGTAAGATTGTAAAACCCATAACCCTTGTTCATTACGTCGAAAACACTCAACTCGCTGACGTTTTGTATTAATTAAAACATATTCTTGCAGACTTTCCAGTGCTTGATAATCGGCGAATTTGTCGCCCCGGTCAAAGGCTTCGGTAGAATTAGATAAAACTTCGACAATTAAACAGGGAAATCTTTTATAACCAGGCGTTTCTCGATCTCGTCGATCGCAAGTAACCATCACATCGGGATAATAAAAGCGATTCAGAGATTCAATTCTGGTTTTCATGTCAGCCATGTAAACACGACAACCAGAGCCGCGCACATGATTACGGAGGAGAACGGCAAGGTTTCCAGCAACGGTAACATGTGGATCGAGTACTTCAGGCTTTGCATAGATGTAGCCGTCTATATATTCATGCTTGATATCGCTCTGTTCCTCCATTTGGAGGTATTCTTGGGCGGTGAAGTAGTTTTGGTGAGGTGAAGCTATCATATTTGAAACTTCAAGGTTTGAGTGATGCTGATTTCTAGGGTAGCGTTTGCTGTTAGTGCTTCACTACGAACTAACAGAGCAATTAAAAATTAGGTAATAAACCTGCTTGCTTGCAAATCTCATTAGCAGTAATCCGATCAATAGTGCGATGCCGTTTTACAGGAAGAGTTTTTATATCATTAGTATAAATAGAATGATTTCCTCCTTCCCTTAATAAATAAAAGCCATTCTCTTCTAAGTATTTAATTAGCTCTTTTCGTTTGACTGACACACTCAAACCTCTATAGGAATTTGTTCGAGCAAAGAATTACCTGTAGGAATTTCCTTATTTTGTTGACGATAGGCAAGAATCATTTCTTTTGTTGCATCTTGCAACATAGCCCTGCATTCTTCTATAGTTTCTGCCTCTGTGATGACTTCTTGCCATTCAATGAGTTGTCCCATATATCCGCTATTAGTTTTTGTATATTTTGCAGTGTATGTAATTAACATTGCTATGTTTGTGAAGATAATTATATGATCGATCGTAGCTGATTTTTTGTTGTGAAGGTGTAAGTGTAGCGTGTTAGAGACAATTTACAACCACATCAGTGCGTAGGCGTAGCCCTTCTCCTGTCGGAGACGCTGCGCGTAGCTTGCTTCCACGAAGTGGTACGGCTGCGCTCAGGAACCGCCCGTTGTAGACATCGCTTCTACATTTCCACTTCTTTTCTAGAGCGTAGACGCTTCATCGGCGAAACACCATTATTCAACGTAAGATTAAACTGGTAGCACAACGCGAGATTTCATGGCGATAAGGTTTATTTTGAGCGATTATGTTGACCGAGCGATCGCCCAGGCTATTTATGACAAGCTCGAAGATGGTACATTTGCAGGTAGGATTCCTGTTTGCAAAGGAGTAATAGCTTTTGCATCAACTTTGCGCGAGTGTGAGGATGAATTACGCTCAACGCTAGAAGACTGGATTTTGCTTGGGTTAAAGCTGGGACATTCTCTACCAATAATTGATAATATTGACCTCAACAAGGAGCCGACTCTTGAGCCGATGGATACCCTGTAAGCGTCGTGATTTTGTAAAAAAATTACGACCGCTTGGCTTTGATGGCCCTTTTTCTGGAACAAGACATCAGTTTATGGTTTACGGAGAATATCGCCTAACTATTCCCTCTAATGATGAGTATTCTGTACCGCAATTGCGGATGATGATTCGAGAAGTTGAGGTTATTCTAGAGCGGGAAATCACGTTAGAAGAATGGAATAGCCTTTAAGATTTCCAAGAAGCGATGTCTCCGACGGGCTACGCCTACGCCAGCTTTCGGCTCAATGATATACCAAAATGAATGCGTGAATTACTCAAATGAGAAAGCAAACTGGGGTTTGAGTAAGTCAAAGCTGCTTTTGCTTGCGGAAAACACCAAAATGAGAAAGTAAAAGCTGCTTTTGCTTGCGGAAAACACTAAAATGAGAAAGCAAACTGGGGTTTGAATAAGTCAAAGCTGCTTTTGCTTGCGGAAAACACCAAAATGAGAAAGCAAAAGCTCCTTTTGAATAAGTAAAAGCTTCTTTTGCTTGCGGAAAACACCAAAATGAGAAAGCAAAAGCTTCTTTTGAATAAGTAAAAGCTCTTTTTGAGAAAGTAAAAGATCCTTTTGAGTAAGTCGAATGGCATCTTTACTTAGTTCAATATGAATTTTAGTCTAGGCGATACCTTCGGTGAGCTTCGCTAACGCCCTTTTCAGTTTTATTACGGTATGCTTTGCACAAAACTAGCTTATTCTGGATTTGGGGGGAGGCGATCGCTTATGGGTTGACAATCAAAAATAGAGCGCTAGGTTTTACAATATCATCATTACACCTCAGAGCGATAAAAAAGGTTTTGGAGCGATCGTTTATGTTAGGTCTGGAGAGAATTACATTTGACCCTAGCATTATGGCTGGACAAGCTTGCATTCGCGGGATGCGAATTCCGGTTTCTTTAGTAGTAAATTTGGTAGCTCATGGAAAGCCTATAGAAGAAATTTTAGAAGAATATCCTGATTTAGAAGCAGAAGATATTCGTCAATCTCTTCTTTATGCAGCATGGTTGACTCAAGAACGAGTTTATACCTTCAAAAGTGCTTAACAAGTAATAATGAAGTTTTTGGCAGATATGGGAATTTCACTACGCACTGTAACTTGGTTGCGTGGTGCTGGTTATGATGTAGTGCATTTGCGCGATGAAGGTTTGCAAAGACTACCAGATGATGAGATTTTAATTAAAGCCCGTGCAGAAGGAAGAATTTTATTAACTATAGATTTAGATTTTGCCCAACTTTTAGCCGTGAGTGGGGAGAGTTTACCCAGTGTGATTTTGTTTAGGTTGGGGAACGAAAATTATGATGCAACTAATGAACGGTTGACGCAAGTTTTAAGTGAATGTCAGGAAGATTTAGAGTTAGGGGCAATTATTTCTGTAAGTAATGAAACTTTCCGAGTGAGGCGATTGCCTATATAACAATACGCTTGGGTTAAGGCTAAAAACTAAAACTGGCGTAGATTGGGGAGCCTCATTCTACCTCAGAGTTCAGAACAGGAAAGTCCGAGTTAAAGCGATCGCACTTTTCAGTTTTATAGCGGTACGTTTTGCACAAAACTAGCTTATTCTGGATTTGGAGGGACGACATCTGGATGTTCTTCACCCAGCAGCTTGCGGTAGAGTACCAAAGCTTGGATGTAAAAAGGTTCGGCTTCGCTGTATCTGCCTTGGGAGTTGTAGAGTGCCACTAGGTTTTTGAGACTTTGTGCAACATCTGGATGTTCTTCTCCCAGCAACTTGCGCCTGAGTTTTAAAGCTCGGATGTGAAGGAGTTCGCTCTCGCTGTATCTGCCTTGGTCACGGTAGAGTACCGCTAGGTTGTTGAGACAAGCAGCGACATCTGGATGTTCTTCTCCCAGCAGGTTGCGCCAGAGTGCTAAAGCTTGTTGGTACAGGGGTTCGGCTTCGCTATATCTGCCTTGGGAATAGTAGAGATACGCTAGGTTGTTGAGACTTTGGGCGATATCTGGATGTTCTTCGCCTAGCAGGTTGCGCCTGACTGCTAAAGCTTGTTGGTGCAGGGGTTCGGCTTCGCTGTATCTACCTTGAAAATTGTAGAGTGATGCTAGGTTGTTGAGGCTTAGAGCGATATCTGGATGTTCTTCGCCTAGCAGGTTGCGCCAGAGTGCTAAAGCTTGTTGGTACAGGGGTTCGGCTTCGCTGTATCTACCTTGGAAATCGTAGAGTAATGCTAGGTTGTTGAGGCTTTGGGCGATATCTGGATGTTCTTCGCCCAGCAGTTTACGCCTAAGCTCTAAAGCTTGTTGGTACAGGGGTTCGGCTTCGCTGTATCTACCTTGAGAATTGTAGAGCGATGCTAGGTTGTTGAGACAAGCAGCGACATCTGGATGTTCTTCGCCCAGCAGTTTACGCCTAAGCTCTAAAGCTTGTTGGTACAGGGGTTCGGCTTCGCTGTATCTGCCTTGGAAATCGTAGAGTAATGCTAGATTATTGAGGCTAGAGGCGATATCTGGATGTTCTTCGCTTAGAAGTTTTTTGCTGATTTGTAGACACTTCTTATACCAAGGTAAAGCTTGATCGTATAGCCCTTGACCTTTATAAAACCTAGCGTTGCCAACGAATGGCCAAGGTAAATCTTCATCGCTGATGTATGGAATTAGATTCTTAGCTACTTCACTTAGATGAGGTATTGCTGAGGTAACAGCAGTGATTTGCTTAAGAGTGGGGGTTTGAGGAATTTCTTTGGCGACTGCTACCATTACCCGACAAACGGATCGCTTTAATTCTTCCCCCTTATCTAAATCTGTACACTTGTATTGAAAAAATTCCCGCAGCAGTGGATGCAGTTGATAGATTCCCTCACCTTTGCGCTGGAGTAAATGCAGATTCAGCAACTTATCATCTCTAATTTCTTCTAAATCTTCGGCATCTTCTTCTGGTAAACACTGTTCCACCAACTTCCAAGGTATGGGTGCGGCTGCAAATAAACTCAATAAACAACTCAGTTGTTTATCGTCGTTTTCTAATTCTTGCCAACTCAACTCAAAGGCTGCTAACACACCTCGTTGTGCTGTCATGTCGGCATCCGACTTAGATTTAGACAGAGAACGCTCCTTATATAATCGCTTGTTCTTCAGCCGCCGCAACATTTCTGCTAAAGATAAATCCTGTTTTTGCGCTAAATAGCGCCCCACTAATTCCACACCTAAAGGTAAATATCCCAGCCATTCACACAACTGATTTGCTACAGCTAATTCTCGCTCAATTCGCTCTGGTGTTTCTTTGAGTAAAGACTTTAATAACTCCAGCGCCGCCTCTGGTTGCAGCACATCTAAAGATAACTGTGCGATGCGTCCCAACTTCTGGCGCGTAGTCATCAACACTTTAAACCGAGAAGGTAGCGACTGTAAGTAAGGCTTAACTTGCTCGTAGTCGCTGACATCATCCAACACTAGCAGCACATCACCATCACGCCAACGCCGCCAACAGTATTGCACTTGGGCAAGTATATCAAAATCTTCTGGCGGCTTTAAATCAAGCTGCGTTCTAGCAAACTGCACAACTTGAATGCCCACATCCCCAGTTTTTGCTAGCAACCAGCAAAGCCCACCGTTATATGTTTCGCGTTGCTGGATGGCATATTGCAGGGCGAGTTCTGTTTTACCAACTCCACCCATACCGGCTATTGCTGCGATCGCAACTTGTTTATTATCCTGCAAAAGTTGGTGGAGGTTTTGCAATTCTTCTTCACGTCCGACAAATTCCACCACCCCACTCAGGGGCAAATTTTGCGGTATTCCAGTAGAGAGATTTGACTTTACCCGTTCCCGTTCGGGCGACTGTAGTCAGAAGTTAAAGGTATTGCCAGAAACAGTATTAGTTCCGCCTTTAATAATTATCCCTTTATAGTTTTCAATAGTTTGAGTCAATTCCGGTTGAGCTTCTTTAGCCAATGCTTCCACAGCTTGAGCAATTTCAGGATCTTTCTTTGCTGCTTCCTCTACCTGCTGCCCAATAAGATAAGCTTGACCATAATCTAAAGGTTGCGTTTTAGCCTGTTCGATAACCTTCGCCGTGCTAGGTTCCTTGCGTTTCAGCAAAACTAACAACTTTTCGCCTTCGTTCCAAGCCTTTTCGCCGATGATTTCCCCAGTTTTTTCAAAGGCTTTGATGATTACCAAAGTTGCGATCGCACCTGCTGTCAGTGATATTGGCTCCATAAGTTTGCCAAAGTATACGAGATTTCACTTATGATTCTCAGTTTAACAGAGCTAGGGCGAATGAAATGAGACTGTTGGCGAATTAATAAAAGGTCTAACCCATCATTTCTGATTACTCTGATTTCAGTCCGTTTCAACGGACTTGAGCTATTAGCCCGAAATTTATTTCAGGGCGGGAAAGCAACGCCAAACCCATTTTTTAGAGGTGAGTAGCTGCGGTTTATAATCACCCTTTTAAATTTTAAGGGACGATTCCAACAGGTGAAATCGCCCCTTTAAACTTATAAAAATGAAATATTCTCTATCTGCTTACTCTTGCAGGTTCAACCCACTCATCCCAAGAACTATCATAGCCATCATAAGTAATTTTATAAAGATCGTTGCTAACTTCTAAAACCTGCCCTGGATACCATTTACCCTTCCACAAAATTCTCACTGCATCGCCAGTTTGAAATGATGCCCGAAAGCGTGCAGTGCCAACCCATTCATCCCAGGAACTATCATAACCATCGTAGGTAATATAGCACTTCTCATCATTAACCTGAAGTACCGTTGCCGAATACCATGTTTCCTTCCAAAGAACTTCAGCTTTTTGTCCTACAGAACAGGGTGAAGCAGCAAAAGCACTGGGAATTAATGTTCCTACCCAAGTTGCTATGAATATAGCGCCAAACAATACTTTATTTTTCATGATTATTTCTATCCTCAAATAGTAAAACCAAATTTTGATGCTGATTTCTGGAAATCTACTTCAAAACTTGCAACTAACTGTTACTATTTTTGTGGGATTTATTTAGCGATCGCCTCAGCAAAAATTATGAATTTATACTGCCGAATGTGAAGATAGCACCGCAGGATTCCGCATTTAAAAATAACGGTAGTTACTGATTTTACGAATTTGGCATCAATGTATAGTAGTGCTTATACCAAAGCTGAACTCCACACGTTATTCATTAGATATCTTGCAAAATTCCCTAATACCTCACCCCTTAATCCCCTCCCCAAAATATCGGCTACAGTGTACGCACAAGTCGAATTACCCCCCTTAATCCCCCCTTATAAAGGGGGGAAAAAAGAAATTTAGTTCCCTCCCCTTTATAAGGGGAGGGTTAGGGTGGGGTAATTCGAGAACTGGTAGTGATTCGATAACTTGTGTGTACACCGTCACCGATACTTTGGGGAGAGGACACAAAACATAGCTTTGGCGGGGTGTCGTTCTTATCTGTGATTCATGCAAGAGTTCTATTTTTTAATTCCCCTTTCTAAATCTCATTTCATAAATTCCGAGCAAGCCTGCTGCTATTAGCAAAGGTAAGAAATAATAAACTCCCCGATAAGCTAACATTGAACCCAAAACTGCTGCCGCCGAAACTTTTGAAGAGAGAATCAGCAAAATTATAGTTTCAAATACTCCCAAACCACCGGGAACATTACTAACCACACCTGCAAACATCGCTAGTAAATAAATTCCCAAAAAGTCTAAATATGACAAAGATATATTGCTAGGAAGTAAAGCATAAAGAACTGCTGCTGCAAGAATCCAGTCAAAACTAGAAATTGCTATTTGAGCCAGAGATATTTTAAAAGAAGGAAATCGGAATTCATGTCCACGAATTATTAATGGTTGTTTTATAAAAATACTTCCTAGTAAATAAGCCGCAACTAATAGCATAAAAATTACGCCAATGGGACGTACAGTAGCAAAAGGTAAATGTAATTGAGTGGGAATCTTCAGGGGGTTGATGACGAACAATAAACCTGCAACAGCAAACATTCCCAACCAAAAAGTAAAATTTGCGAAAGCAATTACTTGAGCGATCGCCACTGCTGACACTCCCCAACTAGCATAAAATCGATAACGGATAGCACTGCCAGTTAGCAAGGCAAAACCGATAGTATTACTAAATGCAGAGCTAATAAAGTTAGTGAAAGCTATCTTATTCCAACTTAGAGAACGATTAATGTAGTTAAAACCTAAGATATCGTACCCAATCATCACTAGATAACCCAAAGCTGTCAGCCAAATTGCCCAACTTACGCGACTTTTGGGAATAGCAGCTAGAGAGTTGAGGATATCACGATAATTATACTCACGTAATTCGTTAGCGATCGCCAACAGGGAAAGCACCAGCAGCAACAAGCCAAACAAAGAACTGAAATTTAGTTGCAGCTTTTTAAGCATAGTGAAGAAACTTATCCTAACCTTGACTTTTAATTTACAACCAGTCGTAAAGTTTCCATTCTGTTGACACAGCGTTGACATATCACTTGCATAAGATTTTGAAAACAAGCAACGACTACCCCATGCTCAATTTCCTTCAAAGATGAACTACAAGCAATTTAAAACTCTCTTGCTATTTTCAGTATTAACTCTAGTTAGCTGTAATTTTTACCAAAGTGTCGTTGCAAAACCACCGCAACAGCAGAATTTACAAACAACGCCTTCCGTCGTTCCAACCCAGCGCAATACTAGCAACTCAGAAACTCCCCTAACCTATAAAATTGAAACCTACGATAGTCAAGCAATGGGTGGAAGTCGCACTTATGGCGTTTCCTTACCTCCTGGCTACGAGCAAAACCCCAAACAAAGGTATCCTGTAATCTTTCTCCTCCACGGTGGACATGGTAATCCCAGTGACTGGTTTATTCAGAATAAGGGACAAGCTCTCAAGACTGTAGAACAACTTTATACTACAGGTAAGTTGCCACCCAGTATCATCATTACACCAGATGGTAACGACAAACGTGGCTCTAGTCCGTACCGAGATCCAGAATATATCGATGGCCCTAATGGTAAAGTCTCTACAGCCGTGGGCGATGAGTTAGTAAAAGTTGTGCAAAGCCGTTATCGGACAATAAATAATCCAAATTTTTGGGCGATAGGTGGTTTATCTTCTGGTGGTTGGGGAGCAATAAATGTGGGATTACACAACCTGGATCGTTTCTCGATTTTATTTAGTCATAGTGGTTATTTTCAAGATAAAAGTGGCCCGGCGAATAGCCCAATATTTTATATCAAAACCATTCCTATACAAGCTCAAAAAAGGTTAAAAATCTACCTTGATTCGGGTACATCAGATATTGATGAACTCAAGGAAGCCGAGCGATTTAGTACTTTACTAAATCAACTTAAAATTTATAATTCATTTCGTCAGTTTCCTGGTAGTCACACTTGGCAATACTGGCGGAAGCATTTAGCAGATTCATTAACATTTGTCGGCGAACAATTTCGAGCTTCAGAAACAGCAAGTATGGCTGATAAAACTTTAAGTATTAATCATAAAAAAATGCTCAAAATAATTGAAAATCCATAGTACAAGGTCTAAGCTAGTAATGAAAAGTTTGTAGTAAGCACTTTAGTGCTTGGAAAATTAAGGACTAAAGTCCTTACTACGAACTTGCTTCCCCATCAATTTCAACTTGAGAAATTACTAGTATAATAAATAATACTTTTTTACCAACCATTTAATACTTGAAAACCACATTTTCAAAATTATACTGCTATTTTGAAAATGTTCATTATAGTAAGTTCTAATGGAGGTAATTTTTTTAAGTTAAAAGAATATAAAAAATATGAAGATTTCTAAATTTTTAATTGGCTTAGTAGGAGCGATCGCACTCCTCACTAGCGTTGGTTATTATTATGTATTCATCTTAGGTGCGCCACAACTAGACCCACCCAAAAAAGAGGCAAATACTGGGCTAAAGTTTCAATTAGCAACCTTCAACTCCCAAGCGATGGGTGCAGTCCGTAACTACGGCGTGATTTTGCCCCCTAGTTATAGCAAAAATCCCCAAAAGCGCTACCCTGTGATATTCTTACTACACGGTGGTCATGATGACGCTCGTGCTTATGTTAATAAATATGCACTTTTAGACGTATTGCATGAACTTTATCAAAGTGGAAAATTACCGCCATCGATTGTGATTACACCTGATGGTAATGATAATCGCGGTTCTAGTCCTTTATACGACCCCGATTATTTTGATGGGCCGAATGGCAAAATGGGGACTTTGATTGGTTCAGAATTAGTACAAGTTGTCAAGTCGCGCTACCGCACTTTGGAAGAACCCCAATTTTGGGCGCTAGGAGGTCTATCTTCTGGAGGATGGGGTGCATTTAATATCGGATTACGCTATCTCAACAACTTTCAGATTTTGTTTAGCCATAGCGGTTACTTTACTGATGACAGCGGTTCACAAAATAGTCCTCAACAAATTGTGCAACAGCTACCAGTTAAAGATAGGAAGCGATTGCGTGTTTACCTAGATGCGGGTGTGAACGATCCTAATTTGTTAGCCTCTACCAAAGCCTTTAACGAAACCTTAAATAAATTAGGCATTGCTCACGTATTTTATGCATTTCCTGGCGGTCATGGTTTGTCTGGTGCTAATGTAGGCTGGAACTACTTCCACAAACATCTTAAAGATTCACTCTCCTATGTTGGAGAACAGTTTCAAAAGTCAGGAGTTAAGAGTTAAGAGTTTTAACGCCACAACAAATGACAAATGACCAATGACCAATACTTCGGCTTCGCTCAGTACAAGTGACCAATGACAAATGACAAATGACAAATAATTTAAAAACTCAGATTGGACTTTGGAGTGCAGCTTTCCTAACAGGTTTAGTCGGAGTAGTAAATTTATTATCAGCAGTGACACCTAACCTATATGGTCGGACTCACTGGTTAAATGAATTTTTACCATTTGAAATTCGTGCCAGCGGTCATATATTTGCAGCATTGACTGGGTTTATTTTATTAACACTTGCTACTAATTTATTACGCCGTAAAAGAATAGCCTGGTTACTTACCATTGGTTTACTAATAATTTCCATTTTCAGCCATTTGCTGAAGGGACTGGACTATGAAGAAAGTCTACTCTCTGGAGTTTTGCTAGTGCAATTAATCTTGATGCGCCATTATTTCACGGCGCAATCAGACCGTCCTTCGATTGCACGGGGAGTCAGAGTGCTGATAGGCGCTTTATTATTTACTCTGGCATACGGAACTATTGGATTTTACTTGTTAGACGGCAAATTTTCAGAGAATTTTAATTGGCGGGAAGCGATAGTTCAGACTTTGGCGATGTTCTTCACCGAGGATAATTGGGGACTGCAACCAAAGAGTCGATTTGGAGAATTTTTTGCTAATTCTATCTATATTATTGCCGCAGGTACTATTACTTATGCAATGGTAATGCTGTTGCAACCTGTGTTTTGGCGAAATCTAACAACTACAAATGAGCGAAGAAGAGTTAAAGAAATTGTCGAGCAATATGGATGTTCTTCTTTAGCAGCGCTTACACTCTTAAATGATAAAAGTTATTATTTCAGTCCTTCGGGTAATAGTGTAATTGCTTATGTTCCCAAAGGACGGGGCGCGATCGCCTTAGGAGATCCCATCGGCCCCATTGAAGACCGCAAAGAGACAATTATTGCTTTCCAACAGTTTTGTCAGCGTAATGACTGGTATCCTGGCTTTTACCAAACTATGCCCGATGATGTTGAACTTTACAAGTCATTGGGGTTTAAAGTACTTAAGATTGGAGAGGAAGCGATCGTTGACTTAAAAAGTTTTACGTTACAAGGTAAAGCCGGTAAAAACTTTAGACCATCAATCAGTCGTTTAACTAAGCTAGGATACCAAATCGACTTTTACCAACCACCCATCGCCAATGATTTATTGCATCGGCTCAAATCTGTGAGTGATGAATGGTTGAAAATGGTACAAGGTTCAGAAAAACAATTTTCTTTGGGTTGGTTTGACGAAGCTTACCTGCGAGAGTGCGAGATTGCTGTGGTGCATAATCCTGAAGGTAACATCAGCGCCTTTGCCAACATTATCCGCGAGTACCAACTCAACGAAGCGACTATTGACATGATGCGACATCGCTCATCTCTTGAAAATGGCACAATGGACTTTCTATTTATTTCCCTGCTCCAGCATTTTAAAGAGAATGGCTACGACAGCTTTAATTTCGGTCTTTCTGCACTTGCTGGAGTTGGAGACAACCCGGAATCGCGCCGCTTGGAGAAAGTATTGCGCTATCTTTACGAGCATTTGAATCGTTTCTACAACTTCAAGGGACTCCACGCCTACAAAGATAAGTTCCGTCCCCGTTGGGAACCACGTTACTTGGTTTACCCCAGTTTAGCTGCCTTACCAGATGTAGTTGTAGCATTGATTCGCGCAGATTCAGGCGATCGCCTCTTCGATTATTTCAAACCCGGAGCCTAAATCTAGACTCAAAACAAAGCAATATCTACCAGCGGCTACGCCTACACAGCTTGTCCTTTGTATGATACAATTGTACTATAATTAAAGGCAAGGCTGTTCTTCGCGTTGCCTAAATTCCTAGCGAATAGACTCAAAACTTACTTTGCGTTCCTCTGCGCTATACTCTGCGCGACGGCAGTCGCTACAACGGGGAGGCAGCGAGGTCTTGGGGGTTTCCCCCATGAGCGACTGCCGTGGGAACCCCCGCAACGCGCTGCCTCCCCTCTGCGTTTAAACTTAAACCCTCAATCATCCACAAACTTACCATTAAATTTCACACGGTAAGAACAGTTTATTTTGGAATATTAATAAACTTCAATAACCGTTGTTATAAAAGATTATTGACCTTATTCGCAAGGTGACAATATGAGCGACAATAAAATTTCTCTAGTAGAATTAATCCAAATTTTTGCACAATACCGCAATAACATTATCATCAATATCAAGCACTTACAAGAAGATTATCAAAGAACAGGTATTAAACGTATTAGAGGCATTAGAAACGAAAATGGAGAACTGTTACAACCTTGGTTAACAACAGAATATATAGATAATGCTGAGTACGTTGACATGGGCGAGTTTCAGTTGAGCCGCAACGCTGCTACTATCAATATGCTTATCAAGCGTAGAGTTAAACTTGCAAAATTTGAAGACCAAACTCCTACTATTGAAGTAGCAGGCTTGTTAGTAAATGACCTCAACGCTTTTAATAATTACACGATTGTAAGTGACGGTAAAATAAACGTAAAGTCATTACAAGTCAAAATTAGCAGTAAAAAAGTCTTTGATTTACTCAAACAAAAAGGCATACTAGACGCAGAAGAATTTGACTTTCGGGCAGAATATACGATTCAGTTAGATAATTTGCCACTTGTAGCTGCTAATAGTAGTTACAGCAGTATTGATGGACTATTCAATGAACTCGCAGAAATTAAAGTACTGAATAGTATTATGTGCGCTCACTTGAAAAATGAGTCAGATGTATTTATCGAGACGCAGTTAGATGAGTTTAAAAAGCACTATCTGTCTAAGAATACTTACATCAATTTTCCTACAACCAACGAATATACTGATATCAACCAAGCTTTAGTCGATGGTACTATTGACTCAAAATTGAGCTATAAAATCGATATTGGCAGTCAAGATATTCTGAATCTGAGTAAGTTCCCTTCTGCTAACAAGTTTCTCAATAGAATGTATCGCCTTTATGACAAAGAAACCGGAGAAATTATCATGAATCCGAGTTTTGAGATGGTATTTAATGAAAATCTCGCTGTTAGGCACAGGTTATTATCATCACGTACCAAGATTACAAAAGTTGATGAGTTGATGAAACCAATTTTTGATGATTTTCTTGGGCTTGAGCAAAATGGCATTGTTGAAGGTATTCTTAAGAAAGTTGGTGCTGATAGTTTAGCGCAGTTATTAGAGGATAAACAAACTGGTAAGCAGATCGGCAAAGAAGAAATGGTTGCAGCTTTAACGGTGGCAAATAAAAAGTTAGAACAATATGCAGAAAATATCTACCAAGATAAAATATCTCCCTTAGTATTTTACATTGGTTGTACTGGACTATTGCCAGAACAAATGCAAGCCAAAGCCATGACTTATGATGAAGCTGCTGCGAAATACCCAAATTTGCAATTTTCTAAAAATGAGCAAGAAGGCAGTTTTTTTGCAGTTGGTGATAGTATTATCAGTATCTATACTAAAACAGAATATTACAGTAAAGTTCTTTCTGCCAGTACAGATAATTAGATTATATAGCAATTATAATTTTTGCTGATTACACAGTAGTGGCACAAATAGTTGTGTCACTACAAATATGTATTATGAATCTAATTGATAACTGCTGGAAAAACTTCATAGAAAATCCCAAAAGATTAAAGGTTTTTAGCATTTTTGCACTTCTTTATTGTCAAGCAGTAAATTTGCCTGCATGGATTTATTTTGTCGAATAGGAATCTCAATTATAAATGTTGCTCCTTCTCCTAGAGATGAAATACATCGCAGTTGACCCTGATGTTTTTTTGTGACAATTTGATAACTAATTGACATCCCTAAACCAGTTCCCTTACCTACTACTTTAGTTGTAAAGAAGGGATCGAATAGACGTTGTTGAATTTCTTGCGACATTCCTACTCCATTGTCAGCAATCTCAATAGCAACCCAATCTGAGTTGAGTAACTCAGTGCGAATAGTGATTTGTGGATTGCAACTTGACTCCTGGTTATTGACATATAACTCTTCCAAAGCATCGATCGCGTTAGTAATAATATTCATAAACACCTGGTTAAGTTGACCGACGTAACACTCTATTAGAGGGAGTTGACTATACTTTTTAATAATTTTGATTTCGCAACTGTCAGGCTTGCCTTTGAGGCGGTTTTGTAGAATCATTAGCGTACTATCAATACCGCTATGAACATCCACTGCTTTCATTTCTGCTTCATCCAGTCGTGAGAAATTCCGTAACGACAGTACAATGTTGCGAATGCGATCGCTGCCGATTTGCATAGAATTTATTAATTTTTGTAGGTCTTCAATCAGAAAATCTAACTCGATCGCTTCTATTTCTTCCTGAATCACTGGTGTTGGATGAGGATATTCTTTTTGGTAAAGTTGCAGTATTTCTAACACTTGTTGAATGTATTCTTTAGCATGAGTGATATTGCCATTGATAAAGCTAATCGGATTATTAATTTCGTGAGCTATACCTGCAACCAATTGTCCCAAAGAAGACATTTTCTCTGTTTGAATTAGTTGTGCTTGAGTTTTTTGTAATTGTTCAAGGGTTTCTTGAAGTTGTTGATTTTTTTGAGTTAATTCCTGCTCCCTTTGTCGCAAAGCAGACTCAGCTTTTTTGACAGCAGTAATATCTAAACCCATTTCCACAACCATCGGCTGACCATTCATATCCTTGAATGGATAATCGTAAATCTGATATACCCGATCTGTTTTACTATCCACCCATTCCCAAAGTTGCGGAGCATTACTGTTAAAAACGCGAAAGGTAGGACATTCAGGACAAGGTTGTTTTAATCCGGCGATCGCTTCGTAACAACGTTTCCCTGTAGGGTCTCCAAATACCTCACGGAAGCGTTGGTTATAAAATCCCACCCCATAATCCTTGGGTTGCAGATAGAGAAAAGCTGGTAACTGATTGAGTAGGTTATAAAGGCTTTCCCGTTCGGTTTGCAGCGCTTCTATTCGCCGCAGTTGTTGACTAATGTCTTTACCTACTGCATAAATTAGTCCCTTTTGAGAAGTTGATAAACTCCAACACAACCACCGATAACTACCATCTTTATGAAGATAACGGCTGTCCCACTGCAACTGTTGCTGTGGTTCCGTTGGCAAGTGACTGATTGTGATATCATCTGGATGCACTAATCCCAGCCACAAATGCCCGATTAAGTTTTCCGGTTTCCATCCCAATACTTGTTCCCATGCTGGATTAACTTGTTGGTAAAAACCATCTTGTCCGATGATACAAAATAGGTCAGATGAAAGGTTAAAAAAGTCTTCCAGATCAAACACAGTAATCTTGCCACTCAAGTTGTGTCTTTAAGGTAACTAAGCATATCCACTAACTTCAATGTTAGGATTACTGAAGTAATCACTATCCAATATTTTTCAGTATTCTTTTAAAAGACTGTAAATATAAGCACCATTTATTAGGGATTCCCTAAAATACAGGTAGAGCTTGGACTAATTACAGAAGAAATTGAACTTGTGGGTGAAGACATCAAAACAATAACACTACCTATAATCTGTAAAGACAATAACAAAATAATACTGTAGTAAATAATTTTTAAATCTTTATTAATGATTTGAAAATAGCGCTCTACGAAGGAAGAATAACCTGCAATTCCCACAGAGCCAAAACTTCCAATAATTAATAATCTCATTAATAATTCAATGGAAGAGGTAAATGGCGATCGCTCCCGATCCAAACAGGTCATAAAATTACCTTTTTCAATTACAAAATTTCCTAACACGGAGTTAAATATCCCTGGTTGCACAACCATTAATTGTGGACTTATTTCGTGAGGATATTTGACTAAATGATTATTTCCAGAATGCCATTGATTACTATATTGTCCTACAGATAATGTACTCGCCATTGATTCTCCAGATGGTAGAAGCACAGCAGCAATACTCAAGGCAATACTAGTAGCAGCAACCACAACTTTTTGCTTGATTTTCATTTAAATTTTCCTTTGCCTTTGTCTAAATATTTGCTGTTTACATCCCCAATCCTGACCGGATAAATAAATCAGCAATCCTACCAAGTCCGATCCCAAAACCCGGAACTATAAATAGAACCATCATGGCAAAAAGTCCGAATTGGGTATATTCCAGTGGCTTTAGCTGAGGAAAAATCTCACTGAAGACATGAAAGCCGTCAAGTGGTGGAATTGGCAAGAGATTAAACAGAAATAAGGTCAAATTTATCCGAGCTGCTAGGTAAAGAAATTCAGCACTGAATAGTCCTGAAAGACTCAAATTAGCAAGAATTTTAAGCATCACAATAAATAGAATGCCTAAAGCTAGATTCGATAATGGGCCTGCTGCTGATACCAAAATATTGCCTAGCTTCCCAGAGCGAAACTTAGATGGGTTGACGGGCATTTGTCCCCAAGCTATACCCATGAGACAGAGAAAGATGATTGATTCCTTACCCATGTGAACTACAGGATTCAGCGTCAGATGACCAGTCTGTTGTGGAGTATTATCTCCCTGACTCATCGCAGCCCAGCCGTGAGCAAGTTCATGCAAAGTGATGGAGAATATAACAATTACAACGATTCTGAAAAAATGAATCGGGTTTGTGATTAATGTTTCGATAAACATACGTACTAAATTTTGGTAATGCCCTATCTGTGTAAAGACAAAATAATAGTATAAATTTTATCAAGTCACTTACTTAAATCACTACTGTAATTTTTGGTATATTTTATAAATTAAAATTTACTACTTTTATTAATCTCAGTTGATTTTATAGCTTAAAAAAAGTAGTTCATAACACTTGAAGGATTTTAAAACCTGGGAATAACTACGTATTTATTTTATTTTTTAGTATCTAAAAAGTTAATTTGTTAGCTAATAAATCAAATTTAATGTATAATAAAATACTTAAATGTGCAAAATCACAAATCGATGAGCTTTATTTGTGTCTAACTGCATCTATAGTTTTATATTTCTTGACTCAAAACAGAGTCGCTATTGTCTTGTTATTTGGGTATATCACTTTGCAAAGTTAATTTTATTACCTGATATAGCAATAGATTTACTAATAATCTTTAAGAAAATTACGCATAAATCAACTTCGATGAGACAATCTGACCTAATCTTCTCAACCTAAAGGAAGACATGAACGATCGCACAAAGGCTCTACAGGCTCTCGCGGCTGAACGTTGGCGGGTATCCTTGATTCTGACTGGAGCCATGATGTTTATTTACTTTGGCTTTATCCTATTAATCGCGTTCAATAAACCCCTGCTGGGGTCATTAGTATTTCCTGGTCTCAGCTTGGGAATTTTACTAGGGGCGCTAGTAATTGTCTCAGCATGGGTGTTAATTTTTATCTACGTGCGTTGGGCAAATAGTAGTTACGACGACCAAATCGCAAGGCTGACACGCAAGTGAAAATGGGTATGGGGCATGGGGCATGGGGCAGGGGAGCAGGGGAGCAGGGGAGCAGGGGAGTAGGGGAGCAGAGGAGAAGTTGTAGTAAATCTTTCCCCTCTGCCCCTCTGCCTCTTTCCCATGCCCAATGCCCAATGCCCAATGCCCAATGCCCAATGCCCAATGCCCAATGCCCAATTCCCAATTCCCAATTCCCAAATTTAAAATACTAAACCAAAAAAAGCATGAATAGTGTGTGGTTCGATCTGCCACTAGCGGCGGATATTACCAGTCTTGGTAAGTTTAACCCGTTGGCGATCGCTTTCTTTTTTCTGTTTGTTGTAAGTTCTTTAGGCATTACCTATTGGGCGGCAAAGCTCACCAAAAATACGGCACAGTTTTATACAGCTGGTGGTAAAATTAGCGGTTTCCAAAATGGGCTGGCCTTGGCTGGAGACTTTATGAGTGCAGCTAGCTTTTTAGGTATCGCTGGGCTAGTGGCACTCAACGGCTTTGACGGCTTAATTTATTCTATCGGCTTCTTGGTGGGCTGGCCGATTGTCATGTTCTTAATTGCCGAACCACTACGTAACTTAGGTAAATACACCTTTGCTGATGTAGTAGCTTTTCGCTTGCAGCAAAAACCTGTACGTATTGCCTCTGCAATTGGAACGCTGGTAGTAATTAGCTTTTACTTAATTGCCCAGATGGTAGGTGCTGGGGAGCTAATCAAACTATTGTTTGGCTTTGATTATGAATTAGCTGTGGTCATCGTCGGTTGTGTGATGATGGCTTATGTGATTTTTGGCGGGATGATTGCCACCACCTGGGTACAAATTATCAAAGCAATTTTGTTGCTTGGCGGAACTATCTTACTCGCTATCTTGGTACTGGCACGATTTGGCTTTAACCCGATCGCTCTTTTCGCTGCTGCATCCCAAAAGTATACAGGTGTATTAGCTCCAGGCAAACTGGTTTCCGATCCTTTTGATGCTATCTCCTTGGGGATGTCATTGATGTTCGGCACTGCTGGATTACCCCACATTCTCATGCGTTTCTACACAGTACCCGACGCCAAAGCAGCGCGGCTCTCTGTTACTTACGCCACAGCTATTATTGGCGTTTTTTATCTCCTTACCTTCATTCTGGGTTTTGGAGCAATGGTACTGGTAGGTCAAGATGCCATCAAGCAAATTGGTACTGGTGGTAATATGGCTGCGCCGATGTTGGCAGAATTTCTCGGTGGTGATGCTTTCTTAGGTTTTATTGCGGCTGTTTCTTTTGCGACGATTTTGGCGGTTGTTGCTGGATTGACACTTTCAGGTGCGGCTGCACTGTCTCATGATTTGTGGGTGAACGTGGTGCGATCGGGCCATGCTGACGAGTCAGAACAACTGAAGGTGGCTCGCGGTGCAACAATGCTTTTGGGATTAGTGGCAATATTCCTGGGCATCTTGTTTAAAGGGCAAAACGTGGCTTATATGGTAGGTTTAGCATTTGCGATCGCTGCGAGTGCAAACTTCCCAGCCTTACTCTTATCCATGCTTTGGCGACGCTTCACAACCAATGGTGCAGTTGCAAGTATGTTAGTAGGTACTGTTTCATCTTTGGTGCTGATTTATTTGTCACCTACTATTCAAGTTACAATTCTCAAGCACGCTTCTGCACCCTTTCCCCTGAAAAATCCTGGATTAATCAGTATCCCACTGGCGTTTATTGTGGCGATCGTCGTTTCACTATTGAGTACTGAACAACAGGCACAGGAAAAATTTGCGGAAGTTGAAGATCGCATTCACATTGGTTCTGGGATGTGATTTTGTCATTTGTCATTTGTCATTTGTCATTTGTCATTGGGCATTGGGCATTGGGCATTGGGCATGGAGAAGAGACAAGGTAGATCGAGAAGAGGGGGGAGACTTGGGAGAGACTTGTTCTATAATTCCCCATTGTCCCCCTTGTCCTCCTTGTCCTCCTTGTCCTCCTTGTCTCCCCTGCCCCTCTGCTACTGTCCAAGTTCTTTGATGTTATTCATCACTTGTTGGTATAAGTCGTTGTTACCTTGACTTTGAAAAATACTTGCTGCTTGTTGTAAGTCCTTGAGCGCCCCCTCTTTGTCTCCATTGCTGGCGCGGGCATTTCCTCGGTTATTGTAGGCAGGGGCAAAGTTACGATTGAGGCGAATGGCTTGATTGTAATCTGCGATCGCCCCTTCTAGTTCTCCATTGGTAGCACGAGCATTTCCTCGATTATTGTAGGCGATCGCATATTTTGGGTTGAGGAGAATTGCTTGGTCAAAATCATCTAGTGCCCCTTTTTTGTCTCCATTGGTGGCGTGGGCATTTCCTCGGTTATTGTAAGCTTCGGCATAGTTGGGATTCAGGCGAATTGCTTCACTGTAATCTTTAACTGCTTCTCTGTTATTTCCCAGTGAGGCGCGGGCATTCCCCAAGTTATTATGGGCTTCGGCGTCGTTAGGATTGATGCGGAGTGCTTGATTGTAATCTGCGATCGCTTTTTCCTTGTCTCCCAAATCAAAGTAGGCTAATCCCCGCGCGTTGTAGGCAGCGCCATACTGAGAATTTTGACTAATTGCCTTACTATAAGAAGCGATCGCAGCTTGCAAGTCGCCGTTTAAATGCTGATTCTTTCCCTGAAGATAAAATTCCCCACCAATGGAAGTTGTAGCTGAACCACGGCTAGGTTGACTAACTCCTATTTCTGTTACTAATACATTGTCATTCTTACTACAAGAAATACTGCTAGTTGCTGTTAATGTAGTAAAAATAGCTATGGTAAATAAAGTATTTACCCTTGTTCGCTTTTGCCCAAATAAACGCCGTCTCATAAGTTAATATAAACTGCCATAATACCTGAATGGAATTAGTACCAAAATCTAGATTTTAATTCTTTAACTCAATAACTATTCTAACTTTTGATCGTCCTTTCAAGTTAATTGACAAATTTCTCTAATATTTTATAGATTTCTCAGAGAAGGTAGGAGGAAATAATTATTAAATTTCAATATTTTTCTTCACAATCACTCTATAAATTCAGACATTTGTAGCCTGATGAACAATTTACTCATCCTCAGCTTCACTCTCTTGAGTTTTGGGAATTAGCCGCCAAGAGGTATTTTTATCAATATCTACAGATAGTTGTTCTAGATTTTGCCCTAAATCTTTTTGGAGTTTCTGAGTTAGCGTGACTGGAAAATCTAAATTAATACCTTGAGTTTGGGCTAGCTTTGCCAATTCTGTAAATGCAGCTTTGATTGTAGTTCGTTCATAACTAGTCAGTTTATAATCATAAGTTTCTGATATATTCTGAGCCTGCATAGCTTTTTTTATACGTTCTTGCAAATGCTCAAATTCTGAATTCAACAACTTCCACTGCTGCTCAACTTGCGAGTATCTAGCACTTAGCGAACTTAAGTCTTCTGTTGCAGGTTCGGGGCTGGCTTGGGCTTGTAAGTCTAACAAGTTTAGGTGAATTTGAGCAAGATAAATGCAGTCTAGGTAAGCATACTCTATCTGTTCTTCAGTCAGAGGGCGTTTTGCCCAATCACTTTTTTGTTCTTGTTTATCGATATTGTTAAAGCTACAAAGTGCTGTAGCTATTGTCTTGAGCTGGTAGTTGGGTAATGGCAAAAGATAGTAGGGAATTTTTTTGGCCATATCCAAAGTGCAAGTAATATTTTTGGCTTTCTTGCTACCGAGAAATTTTAGATCGTAACTCGCGTTGTGAAAAACTTTTTCAATGGCAGAATTTATCATAATTTTATCAATAAATTCAGCTATAATATTAGGTTGGTCTAATACATCTAAAAGATAGACGCGATCGCCACTCATATCTTGAGGATCATCTAATACCTGAATCAGCGATAATCGGGGATTACGACTTTTGTAGTCAGCGACTTCTGTATCTATCCACAATGTTTTAGCGTTTGTATATTCAGCAACAATGGCACGAATTTCGCTAGCCGAAGTAAGGTAGGGCATTGACTAATATTTCCTGATATTTAAGGCATTGTAAGTAAGCCATAGTTTTATAAAGTAACATTTTGCTGGCAAGAATGCTTATACAGAATTGCAAAAAAGCTGAAGTTTGAAATTCGTCATAGACATCGCCAAATTGACTCAAATCTGATAACATCGAGTCACTACTGTGGAGTGGCATAGTCTACCATCAAAAGAGCTACTGTGCATCTACATTAAATTCATCGAGAGCCACAGACTGTGTGTAAAGCCATCCTGGTTAGCAGCCGTCAGAAAAATTGAATTGAGATTTCTCAAAACCGGGTGCAAAATCTTAGCTTCAAGAAATCGCCCAAATTTCAATTTTCAGTAACCTGAGCTATTGCTTAAGTACTTTTGCTACTTCACTTTTAATTGTTTTTTTAAATTTGCTCCTCACCATGACACACATCTCAATTAACCGCTTCAATTACTCAATTCGGAGATAAATAATGAAAAAACTAATTCTATTAGTAGTTAGTAGCATTTTGGTAGTTGGTACTTTTGGCTGCCAAGAGGCTCCTAAAACTGGTTCCGAAACTCCTAGCACAACTAATGAAGCCGCTCAAGCACCAGCAAAACCAGCTTCAGACACAAATCAAACTGCCAAAGTGCCAGAAACACAAACTACTCCTTTAGCAGCTAGTACAGGTACTAAAGTTAAAACCGATGCTGAAAAAATGGCAGCAACAAAAGCTAAGAGCGACTTAAAAACTGAAGTTAGCGCCAAGTTGAATCAAGGCTTACCAGGTAACAAGTTACAAGTTGAAAACAAACAGAGTGAAATTATCCTCAAAGGTACAGCTGCTTCTGTTGAAGAACTTAAGAAAGCTGAAACCTTGGCTAAAGAAGTCCAAGGTGTGAAGACGGTGAAGGTAGAAGCAAAAATTGATGCTGTAAAAAAGCCATAAAAGAATAACTGAAGCTTTCAGTTAGCATCAACATGGAAGCCAAATAGAGACTTATACAGACGTAAGTCTCTATTTTTGACTTACTTAAATAAACGTAAGTTCGACAAGTATTATTTGACCTCTCCCCCAACCCCTCTCCGATACGGAGCTACGGTGTACACACATCTCTAAAAATCCTACCCACCCACCCAATATTTCTGTTCAAGTGAAAGTCTTACACTGAGCAAATATCCCGCCCAGAACTAAAGTTCCGGGCTGATAGCTAAAGTTCTCTAAAAGAGGACTAAACAAGAAATTTAGTTTAGTCCTCTTTTAGAGGACTTTGCTTATGAGACTCGGAATTTATTCCGAGGCGGGATAGGTCACTGTACACCGTAGCCGACACGGAGAGGGGAGGAAAAGCTGAATTTTTCATTGCTCCTCCCTTTCCGTTTCGGGGAGGGCAGGGTGGAAAAACCTCACCCTCAACCCTCTAATAGAATGTTTGAAATTCTATATTTTTATCTTTCAACTTCCATTATTTGAACCTCGATAAATTCGCTCCATCTGCTCTGGAGAAAGTCGTCTCATTGGAAACCACTCAAATGGAGAAACAGACTGTTTCTCATAAGGTTGAACATCATCCTGCTGGTTTTGGGGGGAACGCACAGCTAAATTGGTATTTGTAACCTCACCTCTGAATGACTCATCTATTTCTGATTCTGCAAACAGAGTTTGAGGCAAAACATAAGCGTGCTTCTGGGGATCGTATGCGAAAACTTCTCCTGTTTCAATGTGATAAATCCAAGCATAAATGCTGAGTTCTCCTTGATAAAGCTTAGAGTGAATCACTGGATATGTCCGCAAATTCTCAATTTGAGTCAGAACATTTTCAGCTATCATAATCTCTAGTAGTTCTTCTTCGTCATAGTGGCTATAGTGGTCTATAACTAGCCTTCGAGTTGCTTCTGCATATTTAAGCCAATCATGTACAAGCGGCATTTCATCGCTGAGATTGTGTAACTTCATTAATCCTTTCATTGCACCGCAATGAGAATGACCACAAATAATAATTTGGCGAACATCTAAAGCTTGAACAGCATATTCAATTGTCGCACCTTCACCGCCATTACTTGCCCCATAGGGTGGAATGATGTTACCTGCATTGCGAATGACAAATAATTCACCAACTTGGGCTTGTGTAATTAGATTTGGATCGAGACGCGAATCAGAACAGGTAATAAATAATACTCTGGGTTTTTGACCGTGTGAAAGTTGCTCAAATAATTTTTGATGTGTCGAAAAATAGCTAGATTTAAATTCGCGCAGACCTTTAATTAATTTCTTCATTACTAAGTTCTACAAATATTTGGGGTTAAGAACCATATCACAGACAACGGATTGGGGTAGTAAAGATGACTTTCTTTCTACGTTTTTTCAATTGTAAAGATTACTTTATTATAAATTCATTTGGTGCTTTTAATATCCTCTACCATTTGGTTAAATTACTTTTTTCTCTTGTTCCCCTCAGTTCCTTAGCAGGTAACATTACTGTGTGAGAATGCCTTGAGCGTATTTCAAACTAGTTATATCCTGAGATAAAAATGCGATCGCTTTGTTGTCACGATCGAGCGAAGACGACAGAGACAGAATAGATGATTGAAACTATACCAACTAATTATCCTTCGCACTTAAACTTTTCCTAAGATCGTTCTGGTTGAATAGTTGTAATTTAGGACTGATGCAAAGACACGCAAACGCAGAGATTTTTGAATTATAAGTAATTAGTCAGACATGATATTATCTGCTCTGGGAAAATTTTGACGATCGGTTTGCGACATCAAAATTTTTGCCGTACACTGAGCGATCGCCTCTGGTAAGCCTTTTGGCTGAAGCTTGCAGGCTCACCGCAACGCGTTTACTATAATTTTCAATTCTCCGCCTTACCCTCTTGCGAATTCTTAATTAGTTGATACACTTGTTCTTCATTAGCCCAGGGAACCAGCGCCTATGGTGCACATCAAGCGCGTGGAACTTACGAACTTCAAATCCTTCGGTGGCACTACTTCTGTCCCTTTGCTACCGGGGTGTACTGTCATATCTGGGCCAAATGGTTCGGGTAAGTCTAATATCTTAGATGCATTGCTCTTTTGCCTGGGACTCTCCAGTTCTAAGGGAATGCGAGCCGAACGCTTACCGGATTTGGTAAATAACACTCAAACGGCTAAAGGACGTGCTTCGATTGAGGCTAGCGTCACGGTAACGTTTGATTTGTCAGATGAGATATCACACAAAGACGCAAAGGCACAAAGGGAGGAAGTAGAGGAAGTAGGGGAAGTAGAGGAAGCAGGGGAAGAAAATCTAAAATCCAAAATCGCTCGACTGAGCGAAGCCGAAGTCCAAAATCCAAAATTGGACGAGTGGAGTGTTACTAGAAGGCTACGAGTCACTCACCAAGGGACTTACACATCGAATTACTATATCAATGGTGTACCTTGCACGTTAACAGAGTTGCATGGGGAACTAAGTAATCTACGGGTTTATCCTGAAGGCTACAATGTAGTACTGCAAGGGGATGTCACCAGCATTATCTCGATGAATGGGCGGGAACGACGGGAAATTATTGATGAATTAGCTGGGGTGGCAGCGTTCGATCGCAAAATTGTCCAAGCCAAATCAACTTTAGATGAGGTGAAGGAAAAGGAAGATAGCTGTCGGATTATTGAAACGGAATTAACTGCACAGCGCGATCGCCTTTCCCAAGATCGGGCGAAAGCTGAGAAATATCAAAAACTCCGCACAGAATTTCTAGCAAAACAATCCTGGGAAGCTGTATTATCATGGCGATCGCTACAAGCACAACAAGAAAAATTAGTTCACGAAATTCAAACAGGCGATCGCAATTCTACTGAACTCACTACCCAACTCACCAACCTAAATTCCGAAATCGTCCAAAAAACTGCTGAACTCGAACAACTCAATGCCCACGTCAAAGCATTGGGAGAAGAGGAACTTTTGGCGGTACAATCTACCCTCGCCACCCAAGAAGCAGAACGTAAACAACTCCAGCGCCAGCTAACGGAATTACAAACAACTTCCCAAGAAACCGCCAAACGTTTAGCTCAAACTCAGCAAGAGATTGAAAAACACCGCCATTCCCTACAAGAAATTTCCGAAACCCAACTTGTAGAGACGCGATTCATCGCGTCTTCCCAGCAACAAAGAAATGAAGCACAACAATCTCTAGAAACCTCCCGCGAAGCCGCCGCAGAAATCGCCTCGGCTTCAGAAGCCTGGGTGCAGCAACAAACAGCATTCAACCGTCAAATAGAAGCTTTGCTGCACACTCTAGAACCGCAACGCACCGAACAAGCACAACTCAGAGAACGCAATAATCAGTTACAGCAGTTAATCCAAGAGCAAACCCAGTTAATTGAACGCGACGAACCGCTATTAGCCCAAAAACAAACTGAATGTAGTCAAATTGAAACAGAATTTAACACCTCTAGCGAACCCATCCAAAATTTAGCCCAAAATCTCTCAGCCACAGAACAAGAACTGCAAATCCAACAGGAAACCCAAAAACGGTTACTTTCCGAACAACGAGAAAAACAACGCCAGTTGGATAAAATCGAGGCGCAAGCGCAAGCACAGCAAGAAGTCCAAGGAACTCAAGCTAGTAAAGTTATCTTACAATCAGGAATGCCTGGTGTTTGCGGTTTAGTGGTGCAGTTGGGACTAGTGGAACCCCGCCATCAGCTAGCCTTGGAAATGGCTGCTGGGGGACGCTTGGGACATATTGTGGTGGAAGATGATAGCATCGCCGCAGCAGGTATTGAATTGCTCAAACAAAAACGTGCAGGGAGGGCAACTTTTTTACCACTGAATAAAATTCACACTCCCAAATTTACCCAAGATGCAACGCTGCGTTTCGCTAGCGGTTTCGTTAACTATGCTGTTAACTTAGTCGATTGCGATCGCCGTTACAAAGATGTATTTAGCTATGTTTTCGGCAACACGGTAGTATTTGCCAACCTAGAGGCGGCGCGGAAAAATTTAGGACTTTATCGCATCGTCACCTTAGACGGGGAACTCTTAGAAACTAGTGGTGCAATGACTGGTGGTAGTAACACTCAGCGTTCGGCGTTACGGTTTGGTACGGGTGAAGCGGCGGAATCTGATGAAGCGATCGCTTTAAAAAGTCGCTTGGTGGACATTGAGCGAATTTTAGAGCGTTGTACAGAAGCGATCGCTACTTTGTCAGCCAAAACCAAAAAACTCACCCAAGAATTAACAGAAGCGCGTCAGGCGCGGCGCGAACAGCAGTTGCAATTGGAGCAGTTGCAAAAAGATATTAAGAATTTGACAGCGCAATTAGAGGGAACGCGATCGCAACTCGCCCAAAACAGCGAAAAATTAGCCACAGCTCAATCCCGATTAGAAATTTTAGAGCGGGAATTACCTGGACAAGAAAATGAGTTGCAACAATTGCGACACGCATTAGCAGAGTTAGAAGCATCCCAAACCCCCAGCGAATGGCAACAAATTCAGGCGACTATTAAAATTCAAGAGCAACAATTGCAACAACGCGAGACAACATTACGCGAAGCCGAACAAAGATTAAAAAATTTAGAAAATCAGCAACAACGATCGCAAGAAAAAATCCAAGAAGCAGAAACGCGAATTACCGAATACGAAACCCAACAAACCTCTTGTAGAGACGCGATTCATCGCGTCTTTACACAAACCACAACGATAGACGAGCAAATCACCCAAACCCGTTTATCGTTGAGTCAAATGGAGCAAAATTTAGGCGAAGAGAAACAAAAACGCGATGCTACAGAACTAGAAGTGCGATCGCATCTTTTGCGCCAACAACAATTGGAATGGGAAATCGAAAAACTCCAGGAAACCCAAGAGAAGCGCCGCGAAGAACTAATTGCATTACAAACGCAGTTGCGGGATGTGGGAGCAGAATTACCAAATCCCTTGCCAGAAGTTCCAGATAAGGTAGATTTGGAGGAATTGCAGAAAGAATTGCGATCGCTTACCAAACGCTTACAGGCAATGGAACCTGTGAATATGCTGGCGTTGGAAGAATACGAACGCACGCAAAACCGCCTCCAGGAACTCACGCAAAAATTAGAGACACTAGAAGGAGAACGCACCGAACTACTTTTACGAATTGAAAACTTTACCACATTGCGGCAACTTGCCTTTAAAGAAGCTTTCGATGCTGTCAACGAAAACTTTCAATCAATTTTTGCCATTCTTTCCGACGGCGACGGCTTCTTGCAACTTGAAAATCCTGAAGATCCCTTTAGTAGTGGGCTAAATTTAGTCGCACATCCAAAAGGTAAACCCGTACAGCGCCTAGCTTCCATGTCTGGGGGAGAAAAATCACTCACAGCCTTGAGCTTTATCTTTGCCCTGCAACGCTACCGCCCATCGCCATTTTACGCCTTTGACGAAGTAGATATGTTCCTAGATGGAGCAAACGTAGAGCGATTAGCTAGAATGATTAAACAACAGTCACAACAAGCGCAATTTATAGTTGTGAGTTTGCGTCGTCCGATGATAGAATCAGCCGAACGCACAATTGGCGTTACTCAAGCACGAGGAGCTTACACTCAAGTTTTGGGGATTAAATTACAATCATCCAATACATCTGCTTGAGTTTTTGTTAATAATAGTGTATAGATAAACCAAACCGGATTCGAGATCAGGACTCGGTATAGAATGACCTCCGAACAGATAATTAGGCGTTCCGACATATTAAATACCCAGGTGATTACCCGCGACAACGGCAAGCGGCTAGGCATTATCAGTCAAGTCTGGGTTGATATCGATCAACGAGAGGTTGTGGCTCTTGGTTTGCGAGACAGCCTGATCTCCATTTCGGGCATACCGCGCTATATGTACCTCAACAACATCAGCCAGATTGGTGATGTCATCCTGGTTGATAACGAAGATGTCATTGAAGATATCGAAGTTGAATCTCTCAGTAATTTGATTAACTGGGAAGTAATTACAGAAACAGGTGAAGTCTTAGGCAAAGTTCGGGGCTTCAAGTTCAACGGCGAAAGCGGGAAGCTTGAATCTATAGTGATTGCTTCTTTAGGATTGCCCCAAATTCCCGATCAATTTCTGAGTACTTACGAGTTCTCAGTCGATGAAATTGTCAGCACAGGCCCCAATCGATTAATTGTGTTTGAGGGAGCCGAAGAACGAGTAAACCAGTTGACAGTTGGTTTACTAGAACGTCTGGGTATCGGCAAAGCACCGTGGGAGCGAGATATAGAAGAAGAATACGGCTATACTCCACCGCGTACAATTGCAGCACCCAATCAACTGCCTAGCGGAGTGCCATTGCAGCCACCCAGGCAAAAAGTTCGCGCCCCCGAACCCGTAGCGCGGGAAGAAGAATGGAATGAAGACTATGTGGAAGAGGAAAGGCCACAGCGTCAGGTAATGAAGGCGCGGCAGTATGAATCTATTCAATACGAAGAAGATGAGGAAGAAGATAACTGGAGCGAGGCAACAGGCAACGACAGGTATCAACAACCGCAGCCGCTAAAATATGAAGCCCAGCCCTATAACAAGCCTTATGTTGACGAATACGATGATTATGACGACGTAGACGGCGATGCTTGGGAAGATGCGCCAAAGCCTGTGAATATTCCTAAGAAAGTCAAGGAAAGACAGCCAGAATACGAAGAAGAAGGCGGATATTAAGTAATTCGTAATTCGTAATTCGTAATTCGTAATTTAACCGGAAAATTACGAAGTATTTTAAGATTAATTCAGCCCTTTCCTTAGTTACAAGGAGAGGGCTAATTTTTTAGAACGTAGTGAGAGTGTGTTAGCGACAGCATAAGGCACTGTTTATTTGTATTAGACTTCTTGCAAAAATCCTTGAATTACCCCTCCCCAACCCTCCCCTTGTGAAGGGGAGGGAGCAAGATTTCAAGTTTCCCCCCTTTATAAGGGGGGATTAAGGGGGGTCTATTCCACTTATGCAAGAGGTCTATCGATCGATCTCGCCAGTAAATTGGCAATTCCCTTTGCACAAGATCCATCACCACTGAGGATTTGCCATAATTAATGCCGTCGCCTGAGAGCTATCTAATGGATGGGAGAAAAAATATCCCTGCCCATATTCACAGTTCAACTTTCTCAACATTGCTAGTTGCTCTTCTGTCTCTACCCCTTCGGCGGTTACATCCACACCTAATTTGTGTGCCAATGTAATAATTGTCTGAACAATATCTAAATTTCCATCATCAAAAATGCTTCCGCTAACAAAAGAGCGGTCTATCTTCAACTGATTAATTGGAAAGTGGTGGAGACGACCTAATGAGGAATAGCCCGTACCGAAGTCGTCAATTGCCAACTTAATTCCTAAATTTTTCAGTTGCTTTACCCTGATAATGGCTTGATCGTGATTTTCCATAATTACGCCTTCTGTAATCTCCAGCGTCAAATTCGGTGCGGGGAGTCCAGTGTCTTGGAGAACTTTATTGATGTGCGGCAGCAAGTTTTCTTCACTGAACCTAGTAGTACAAAGATTGACACTAATGGTCAAGGGATATTCAGCCAGTTCACCACAGCTAGAGGAGAATTGCTCTTGCCATTGATGTATCTGATGACAAGCCTCATACAAGACCCACTGCTCAATAAGGATAATTAGCCCGGTTTCTTGAGCAGCTGACATGAAATACTCTGGCAAAACAATGCCGTGTTTTGGATGTAACCAACGTATAAGCGCTTCAAAACCAGTTATCTTGCCATGACTGAGTGACACTATCGGTTGATAATAAATCCGAAACTCTTGAAGTTCAATGGCTCGGCGTAGCTCGTTAACCAACTCCAAGTGTGCCATTGCTTGAATATGCATATCAGGGTTAAAAATCTCATAGCAGGCCCTGCCTTGTGCTTTAGCTCGGTACATCGCTATATCAGCGTCACGCAAGTAATCTTCTGGTTGTTTATAATCTGTTATGTTTAAAGCAATGCCAATACTCGCTGTAGTAGAGACTTCGTGCCCGTCCAGAACCAGAGGAAGTGACAGATTCTTTTGTACTCGCTCAACAACCCCTACCACTTCTAATACATCTCTAATTCCCACTAGCAAAATGATAAACTCGTCTCCTCCGAGCCGTGCAGCTATATCTGTAGAGCGCAAGCATTCTTGAAGCCTTTGAGCAACGGTAAGCAGTAATTGATCTCCAAATGTGTGCCCCAGGCTGTCATTGATCACCTTAAAACGATCTAGGTCTAGGAACAAGACAGCAAATAGATAATCTGAATGCCGTTGGGAATAATTGACCGCATCTTCTAAGCGGTTCATAAATAAAGCGCGGTTTGGGAGTCCCGTCAGTACATCGTGAAACGCAAGATGCAGCAGTTGTGACTTGGCTCGTTTATGCTCTGTAATTTCACTCAGCAATTGCTGATTTGCTTTTGCCAGTTCCTCTGTGCGTTTTGCCACTTGTTCTTGTGCTTGTTTAGCTTCGCTGAGATTACGCAGCAACAAACGCCAGCCTACCAACTTTTCTTGTAAGTCATACACTGGAGATACGCTGATACTAGCAGGAAAGGATTTACCCAAGCGTGGCTTTATATCCATTATGTAGTCCTGTATCTGCTGTGAATTATTGATCAGGGAGCGAAATATCTGACGGTCTTGTTGAGCAATAAACACAATTAATGGTTTACCTACCAGATATTTTTGGCGTATGGAGAGCATAGTTGCTGCTGCATAGTTAGCCTCTAGGATCTTCCCGACGGTATCAGTTACTAAGTAGCCATCCGGCGCAAAATTGAATAATTCTTGGTAACGCTGGCGTTCTCTCTCTGCTCCGGCTCTTGTTAGCTCTAACTCCTCGGAGGCAGCCAATAGTTCTTCCACTGACATTTGGAGTTCATCGAAAGCCTCTATTATTAGCTCTTGTTGTGAGTTCGGTTGAGTTGCTGTACGCTGCCATATTTTCCGTACCCGCGATCGCAATTCTTCTATCTCTTGGCCAAAGTTATCTACATCCATATTGCTCGAGCTGCAAAACTATGAAGCGTAGGTGGAAGTAATGGTCAAATCTAAATATCAGTATTTATTAATACTAAAAACCTGTCATCTATAGCAGGGTATACTTTTAATATTTATACCAATTCTATGTATGTAGATTATTTTGACCTGAACGCTAAAACAGTTTGTAACTAATTAGTAAACTATTCAGAAACTCCCTAAAAACTGCTAGCGTCAAACAAAGTAAAATAGCGTTGTGGATCTTCAAGCTTGAAAACCCGTTCTAATTACTGGCAATTGCTACCTTATATCCGACTCCAGTGGCAAACCATTACCAAGGGAATTATTGGTATCTTGGGATACGTGCTGGCGACTTTAGTATTAATTAATCTCGCTGGTAAATTGGCAATTCCCTTTGCTCAAGGTAATGTAGTCGCGATCGCTCAAATAACTGGCAGCTGTGCTTTAGTATTTCTTGTTCGAGGCTTGTTTCAGTCTATACAAGATATGTACATGGCAAAAGCTGCTTTGCGAGTTGCTTTTCATCTCCGCCAGCAAGTCTACGCGCATCTTCAAAAGCTAAATCTCAGCTATTTTGAAACGGCAAAAGCTGGTGATTTATCTTACCGCCTCACGGAAGATGTTGACCGCGTTGGCGAAGTGGTAAATAAAGTATTTCACGACTTTATCCCCTGTATTTTGCAGCTGCTAGCAATTCCGATTTACATGATTTATCTGAATTGGCAACTGACATTAGCAACAGTGATAGTTGCGCCACTCATGGGTATTTTAGTTGGCTGGTTTGGCGAACGTTTACGCAAATATTCCTTAAAAAGTCAAAATCGCGTGTCGGGTTTATCAGCCATCCTCGCGGAAGTTTTCAACGGTATTCGTTTGGTACAGGCTTTTGCTGCCGAAAATTACGAAATTGCCCGCTTTGGCCATGAAGCAGAACGCAGCCTGAAAGCAAAATACTCAGCCGAACGCCTGAAAGCGATTCAGATTCCCATCATTGGATTTTTGGAAGCCTTAAGTGCCTTATCGTTACTGATTGTGGGAGCTTGGCAAATTTCCCAAGGTAACTTGACTGTGGCGAATTTTTTCAGTTATCTGGCGGCGGCAGCGCTGTTAATCGATCCCATTGGTCATACTACTAACAACTACAACGAATTTAAGCAAGGTGAAGCATCTGTTGACCGCGTTTTTGAATTGATGGCAATTCAGCCGACGGTAATCGAAAAGATAAATGCGATCGCTCTCCCCCCAGTTCAAGGCAAGGTAGAATATCGTCATATTTCCTTTGCTTATAAACCAGGTGAACCCGTATTAAAAGATATTAGTTTATTGGTATCGCCAGGTGAAGCGATCGCTCTTGTGGGTGCTTCTGGTGCTGGTAAAACTACATTTGTGAATCTCTTACCCCGTTTTTACGACCCCGAAGTTGGGCAAATCTTCATTGACGATGTTGATATTCGAGATGTGAAGTTGCATAGTCTGCGGCGACAAATTGGGATTGTTCCTCAAGAAACCATCATCTTTTCGGGGACGATTGCTCAAAATATCGCCTTTGGACAATATATTTTTGACATAAAAGCAGTTAAGGAGGCGGCGAAAATTGCTAATGCCCATCAATTTATTAGCCAACTACCAGAAGGTTATAAGACTTGGGTAGGCGAACGTGGGGTAAACTTATCAGGTGGACAAAGACAAAGAATTGCGATCGCTCGTGCTGTTTTGCTCAATCCCCAAATCTTGATTCTTGATGAAGCGACATCAGCTTTAGATTCCGAGTCAGAAGCACTGGTACAGGAAGCGCTGGAAAGATTGATGGAAAAACGGACAGTGTTTATTATTGCTCACCGTTTATCGACAGTTAGAAGGTGCGATCGTATTTTAGTTCTCGAACAGGGACAAATTGTCGAATCGGGAACCCATGAAGAATTATTAGCTCTAGAGCGTCGCTATGCGCGGTTTTATGCCCAACAGTTTAGTTAGAGGTAGGGGAAGTTCGAGGTTTTAAGACAACTGAATTAGTCTCCCGCTTCAGACCTATCCAACATTTATTGAATATCCATAAGGGACTTCTAAGAAATAAATTATCCATCTTGTGGAGTGGGCATCTTGCCATTGGTGTCAAGTTAAGGCAGATGCCCAAATGTCAAGTGAC
>NZ_JAVRCB010000032.1:0-97682 GCF_034530955.1 Nostoc sp. DedQUE05
CAATTTTTGTTGCTACCACTGGCTTGATCGGGGGAAACTTCCAGCGACAAACGAATGATCATACGTGTCTTTCCGTCGGCTGCCACCCAAAAATTATTCGCTTGGCAAGCCCGTTCCGTGTAACCAGGCCCTTCTACAACAGTCATTCCCGAATTGATAGTAAAAAGTGCCGATCCGAGCCATGCTGCAAGTTTTTCTAAGGTATCTATTTGAGATGGAATATCTGTTGCTGGATTAAATGCTGTCATTTTGAAGAGATTTATAAATAGTTACTCTTCAGTTTTATGGGTCAATCAAATTTGTGTAAATGTTCCACTTTTATGTAGAAGTGGTATATATCCCGATGACGTGTATTCCTTGCCAACAATAGGATTGAGCGAATATTTACTAGTAGTGAATATTTAAGAAATTCCACTTTTACCTGAAATAAAGGTGAAAGCGGAATATACAAAGTTCAAGTTCTTATATGCCTAAAAATAACAGATGCGGAAAAGCGGCGGTCATTGTCGATAGTGATTTTGCCAAAATCCGAAAGCAGATCAAAACTGATAAGTATAAATTACTTTGGGATTTGGCATGGTACACAGGTGAGCGCTGGGGGGCCCTCATTCAGTTGAAGGTAAGTGATGTTTATGATCGCAATGGTTCGCCCAAAGATGTGCTGATTTTTCCTGCCATTATCCGCAAGCATCGACCTGACGGAACAGCAGAGACGGTAGAGATTGCAGTTCACGAAAATCTACTTGAATCGCTTTCTAGATTTGAGCCATCTGACTCTGTATGGCTTTTCCCTTCCCGGTGTGGTACAAAGCCTATTACTTGGCGGAATGCTTACGATATTCTCCAGAGAGCAGCAGACAAAGCTGGAATGGCTACTAGGGGAATTTCCACTCACACTGCCCGCCGGAGTTTGGTAAATAGGTTGCGGAAAAATGGCGTTGATAAAGCTGTAATTCGTAAAATCACCGGACACCGAGACAACAAAGGGTTAGACCCATATTTAGAAGTTGACATCGATGAGGTTCGCGCCGCGATCGCAACTTTATGAAAAATACATTATTCTTGAGAGTTGAAATTTTTTACTGTCGCTTGCAGGCTGGGGAATATGACCATCCCTATGATTTGGCAGTGGCATTAGATTTATTGGCTGATGATGCCTGGGATGACGTAGACCAGCTTTATGAAACAGGATTGCAAGTGAGTGACGAATTTAATGTCTCAGGGTAAGCTCAAACCAGTAAATGTTACTCACAAGCAACTGCGATCGCACTTTCACCTCTGACCAAGTGCGATCGCATTTTCACAGGAGAAAAATATGCCTACTACAACCAAAGAACAAACTGTACAAGAACTGATTCAAGAATTACAAGACTTTCCCAGTGATGCAGTAATTTGTCTGACAGATGCCTATGGTGAAACTTTTACCATCATCGGTTTTGAGGCTGGGTCTGACTGTGTGAATGTTGTCATCTCTGCTGATGATGACGATGATGAGGGATAAACTCTTCTGAGTTTGTCATTTGTCATTTGTCATTTGTCATTGGGGAATGGGGAATTAGGAGTTAGGAGCGCCAGGAGTGAATCAACTTTTCGATCTCACTTGGCGGCTGCCCATCCGCGATCGCAATTTCAACCTCCCCCTTCCTGTGCTGCGCCAACTGCGATCGCACATTCCCCCCGGCGATATGCCGATGCTTAATCTTCCTCCCGGTCTTCCAGCAATAGCGGTAATAATGGTTATCTTTGCGTTTAGAAGGACAGTACTTTTCTACCCAGTGAAGATGTTCTGGAACGGTTTTAATGTGTTCTGGAACATCGGTATAGTCCCCGAATCCTGGGGTTTTTTGTTCTGGAACAGGATTTTTGGTATCACGTTCCAGAACAAATAGTTGGCGAGCGCCCCCGATTTTCTCCAAGTATTCAACTATTGGTAAAACTTCCCTTGTATCCTGTTCCAGAACAATGTCGCCGATTTGTTGTTCTGGAACAGCAGCAGTGCGATCGCCATTGGTTATTTCATCCCAGTAAGAATCGTAATTAGGGGGGAGGGGGGGAGCCGCAGCTTCTTCGATCGACTCCACCGCGAACAATGTCAGCTGCCTGGGGGCCGCTCCGTTGTCGGATTCCGTCATAATTAGGTTAGTGTTAATCCCCGCCACAGTGCTGTAAGCAAGCACTGTGGCGAATTTTTTAGATTTCGGACTTGTGCGATCCGTTTGTGAACGGTTCGTCGTCAGGAATACCCTCAACATCTAATCGAAAAGCTCGTGCAAGAGTTCTAAGAGAAACTCCTAACTCACGAGCCAGAGCCACTGCATTGTCAAATCGTGGTAATTTTCTACCACTCTCCCACTCAGCAATAGTCCTGTAACTCAGGTTGATACGCTGCCCAAGCTGTTCTTGTGACAAATCAAGGTTTTCCCGTAAACTTTTCAAGCTAACTTCCGTTGAGTCATGGTTTTGATTCATGTTACACCAAAGCTCAACACTTTAGTGTTGACAAGACGACCTACCAACACTATAGTGTTGAATGAAAGACAACAAAAGACCAGCCACGTTACTGGCTCGACAAAGAAACAGTTTTTTTGGCTGGTTTCACCTAAAGTGTCTCATCTCAGTAGCTTTTGCCAAATCCGGGAAAATAAGCACTTTGTGCAATAGCCGTTGAAAGCTGATGAAGAGTGTTTCAGGCTACCAGTGTCCCGTAAGTGGTGAAGTCAGCAAGTCGAGAACTGAAGTGTTTGTCTATACAAGTCGCGGCTTAGATAAAAGCTGGTGACGTGCATTTGTATGGGGCCCCAATCTGTAACCGACCTTAGTAGGGCATTCCACATTACCAATGGGCTTATGCCGACGTGGTGACACGGTGGGCTGTGGAAATTAAGACCTGGGTGAAAATCCCGTAGAGGCTGGCGTGTAGGTAATGGCTCACGCACAGATGCACGATCGCGAAATTGCTAATCACCGTGTGGTTATGCAATTGCTCACAGTTCTTATGAATTTCGCGCAAAACTGCGGCCGGTCGCACTTTTTTTATATGACTGAGATTAAGGGAAAGTATGTAACACGAAAAAAACGGATACGCCAACTAGAAACAGAAATTGAGCAGTTGAGGGCCCAGGTTAAAACCTTAACCGAACTGCTTGACGATGCCCACGGGATGATTTATCGTTCCCGCCCTGGCTTGGCGCGTGCCGTTGAGCGAGATTTCCATGAAGAGTTGCTGCCATCAGAATTACCGCCCGCAGCGCTGGTAGCGATCGCTAAAAAAAGGGTACAGCGCAAAATCCGCAATTTGTCAATTGCACCCCGCGCCGACTTGGTGATGGAGCGCGATCCAAATGGGCGTTTAGTTGCTAAACCCAAGAGGTAAAAATGCAAACTGTAATCGTGCAAATTTCAATCAGTAAATATCTGAAATTGAAACTGTTGAAACTTCAAAATTTCATAGGACGAATTAACGAGCAGGAATACGGAGAACTCATATATGACACTTTAGGTCACTTTTTAAATGACCAACTCGACTATATCGAGAGTTCAGGATGCAAAAGTGTTTACCAAATAGTATTTCTAGTATTTCATTTGAACATCCCAAAAATCAAATTTTAACGGCACGGCATATCTTCACCACCGCGCCCTCAAGCTTGACTATTTTTACAGGAGGAATATGCCTATGAAATAACTTTCATTTATATAAGCCGAAGTACTTTAAACCAGTCAATTGCTGATGCTTGACTGGTTTTACTTGTTATCAAAGTTAGGCAATTATGAGGATTACGAAACGAAAATCTGATGTGCTTCTTTCCAATGACTTCCTATCATATTTGGTTGTCGCTTATGCACTCGTCACTGACGATTTAGCAAAACATACAGGACAATCGGCGATTGAACACCGAATGAAATATATCGACGCTGGTCAAAAAAAGTTTCATAGCTTTTCTGATGAGCAACTGCACCAGTTTCTTAAAGAAAACTACCCAACATAATTTAACAACAGCATTTACCTATGACTTATCGACAACAGCTTTTTGATTGGATCGTTGTCAAACAAGTAACGCCTTGCAACTGGGTTATCTTGTCCCAATTTAGAAAACGCAGCGATGCTGATAGTTACCATCAAATGATGAAAAAATTCTCCCCAAACCCGATTGAAGTGGTTTTCCGTGACTGCCTTACAGAGTTTGGGTTGTAGTCATAATTCAAAAACGATCGCGCACCAGGAGGATAGGGCGATCGCAAATGAATTCATCTACCCAAACACTTCAAACGTGTACAAGTAAAAAATATCACATTTTCAGCAAATGCAAGTAACAACCATCACTTACCAAAGAGTTCTGAATCTTGGCGATTACAATTCGTGCAGATTAGAGAAAACTGCCGTAATACCTGATGACTATGAAGACCAAGAAATTGCGACACAGAATCTTATAGAAAGTGTTGAGCGCCAAATTCATGAGGAGAATATACACAACCAACTCGATAAAGAAATCAGAGACAGGAAGAAAGAATTAATGGCACTTAAGGTAGAGGTTGAGAATTTAAAAAATGAACTCCAAAGACTCGGAAAAATCAAGCATGAACCAGACTCAGATGATATCCCCGACGGATTTTAGCTGAAATTTTTTAGGCGAACGCCTCCCTACCAAAGAATGCGATCGCCATAGATTCATACCAAAATTAGTTTACCAAAATGCACACCATTATTAATACTCCATCCGTGTTTAGTTGCAAATTACCGGCCGCTGGCTGGATAAATCTCGCCCAAATCCGCCAAATTCAGTTTGAAGACTTGCCTACCCGGACTGCCGTAGTAACTTGGCACAACGGTGACAAGCAAACATTCTTCGGTGAAGATGCTGCAAGTCTAATCGCTGCTTGGTCAGAGGCAGTCACACTGTTAACTGAACGCCCTGGCAATCACCGCCTTAAAAATCGTAGAGATTTCTCTTAGGTAATAAACATGAAAATCAAAACAATCCATGCACACTTTCTAATTTCAATTGGTAGTTACAGCAATGAGCGAATTGGCTTTTCAGTTGAATTAGATGAAGGAGAATCTATTGAATCAACTGTAGAAGAGTTGCGAGAAAGAGCTAAAAGAATTGTCGGGAAAAAAGCTGAAGACCTTTACGATGAGAGGAGTAAAATTTGGCGCGAATGTACTGAATTAGAAAAGAAGCTCAATACATTGCGTAAAGAATGGGATGCTACGGCTGAATTTTTAAAAGCCCAAGGGCTAAATCCTGCTGCTCCTTCAATGCCTCAATTTAGAAATTTGCTTACTGCTGTCACTGTTGAATCTGAAGTTGTCACACAAACCGAAGATGAGGAAGACGACAATTATGACGAAGATGATGAGGATTATTAAACGCCTGATGATGGCTAGCTGACACACTAGCCGAAACGGTGGCATCGTTGCCACCGTCGCGGATTGTGTCCAAAGCATCCGCAAGTTAATTAGAGAAAGTGCGGCGTTCAGATTGAATTGCGCCCCTTTTCGTGAGGCGTTCCGCGTTTCATGCGCAACACTTTTTCAGTTAACTCCCCGAATGCGTTTACTCCTGAATCGCGCCCCTCAAGCGTGGGGCGTTAGGGTGATTCGTGCGCTATTAAGTTCGGGTAAGTCAAAGGATGCCAGTCCTTGAAAACCACCATTAAGCTACGCAGAACCATGACAATAGAATTAATAATTCTGGGAATTGATGTTAGCAAATCGAGTATAACCACTCATATTTTAACACAATATCCCAAGGGCGGATTACAGGCATATTGGAATAAAACAAGAAATAAAGCATCTACTTTATATCCGGCTTTTTACTCCAATCCTGATGTTAAAAAGAAGCAAAAATCAGCTTTTGACTTTGCTGATTACCTAGCAGAAATCAAGCCAGATTATGCAATCTTAGAGCCAACTGGAAATCATTATTCAAGACTGTGGGCATCTATCCTTAAAAAGCTAGAAATTAAAATTCTCTGGGTTGGTCACGTCGAGCTACGGCGTTACCGTGGAGGTAAAAACCTCCCGAATAAAAGCGATCCAGCTGATGCTTTAGCGATGGCCGCCTACGGTCACGATCCAGATCACCGACTGGAGACTGGGGAATTAAACATGAGATATTTCCTCATGCACCGCCCTGAACCCATAGATGAACTCCGCGACCTCTGCCAACAGCTAGAACATCTCAACCGGGTGCAATCGCCAATTGTGAATTATGCCCGTCAGCTTCTGGCTTGGCAGTTTCCAGAAATGGCGCACACCAAGAGCGCGTCTAGTAAGCCAGGATTGCTACCGCCCCTGTGGGCATGGTTAGCTAAGAGGCTGGAGATTTCGCCCGCCGGGAAAACCAGAATCGAAAATCGCTATAAAATCTCCATTGCCAAGGACTACGAGATTGAGTTTGACCCGATTCTAGAACTACACGCTGGCTGGATGTGCGATATCTCACTTTTTGAGCAGCACTTAGAGGCAAGAATCACTCAAATGCTCTCCGAAGATGAATTTAAGCCTTACATGAGCGTGTTTGATAAGTTTGGTTTTGGGTTACGAGTGCGATCGCGACTCCTGACGAGAATTTATCCCTTTGAGTCGTTCCTGGGTGTCAACGGCAAGCCAGTCATTGAATATGAGGTGCGGGAGGTCAAGAAAACTGAGCGCGATCGCAAAAATGGAGAAACCACCGTCAGACGTTTGGCTGGCGACACCAAACGAATTAAACGCAACCGCAGCCGCGACACTTTCAAAATGCGTTTGGGGATGGGAACAGTTTTAGAGCAGTCAGGAGATGGTTTAGTTGAAAAAGCTAGTGGTTCATCCTTATGCCGAATTAGCCTTTGGCAGTACGTCTTAACCGGCGTTGAAACGGGAAGGCTACCAAAAAACGAACTAACCAAGGAGTTGATTGATTACCGCGACTCACTCAAAGCTAATGTTAGCGAACAGGGTGAAAAATTACTCGGCGGTAAGCACATACAAGGAAAGCTAATGAGTAAGGTAGTTAACCTACTGTTTCAACAATTATGTCAAATATGTTTAATCGATACTACAAATTAGAGGGTCATACACCCGTTGCCGTCAACTTTGAAGAATGGGCAATCTGGAGAACAGAGGCTAACACGCAAGTTATTCTTTCTGTTTTGAGTGGCTATATCAGCGTTTCAACCGTGTTTCTTGGGGTAAATCTAAATATTGGAACTGCTGATAAACCTCAGATTTTTGAGACGTTAGTAACCGGAGGTAGCTGTAATGGTGAAAGCGCCTTTACTCAACTTGGGACGAGGCGATAGCTGGTCATTACGACCTAATTATCAAGTCCATAGCTACCACACCGCCAACTAACTTGTCTCTAAGTTAACTATGACTTGTCTCTAAGTTAACTCTGAGCTTATGTGACGGTTATGTGACTACCATTCCGCAAAACTTTCAGTTACCCTGAAACGCGCTAGAGATTCATCTATTGTATTCTGTCTCAGGTAATAAATGTGGCAAAGACACAGGTAACAAATTGTCTACTTGTTTGTAACAAGTCCTGTAGCTACAGGAACTTCTAGAATTACACCCTGTATATTACTGAATAGTATCGGGGTCTATATTGAGCGATCGCAACCTTGCCTTTAACTGTTCTATCTGCAATTCTGCTTGTTCTGCTCGTTGGCGTTCTTGTTCTGCTCGTTGGCGTTCCTGTTCTACCAGTTCTTCTGCCTGCTGCCTTGCTAAAACTTCCTGCCCCAAAGCCTCTGCCAGTTCATTAGGGATGAGTAATTTTTCCCCAGTATCTTCTCGATAAAACCCAATTAGCCTTCCCTCAACCACCAAACGCAGTTGTAGCGGTTCACTGCGTCCATCCTCTATAGGTTCATAGATTTCTCCCCGCAGACGATAGCCACGTAGCTGTTGTTCCACCCACTCGCCTTTAGGATCAAATAGCCAGTATTCCTTGACACCCAACTGCTCATAGAGGGTCTTTTTGAAGATTTCGTCTTGTCCTTTAGTACCAAAGGATGTCATTTCAAAAATAACTCTGGGTACTTGACCCTCTTCCCAAATTTTATAGTTGTCTCGACCACCGGGTGCAACATCAAAAATGACCATCACATCTGGGGCTACCCGCAACTTAGGAAAGCCCTGTGCATAGTAAAGGAATTGATTTCCTAATACTGTTGCCTGACGATTTGCCAAATACTGTTTCAGGACTTCTAAGGTAGTTAGTAAGGCATAAAGGTGGTCGTAAGTTTCTGCCACTGGTTGACCATCAGCACTGGGGTAGAAGATTTCTGATTCGACACTAGCAGGTAAAGTAGCCGTCATGGTTGTAAAATCAGTGCTACAAGATTATTGTAGAACAACTCTACTTCTCTCTAAGTTGAGATGTGCAAGCTTTTCAAAATATAACTAGATAACTCACAAAATCCTTCCCCTTCGGCAGCTGCGGTCATATAAGCCGGCTGATGTTGCAATTTATCTGCATATTCCAACACGTTTGCCACGCCTACAGAAACAGGAAAATAACGTCGATCGAATAAACTTTCATCATTAGGACTATCGCCGACAGTGACAATTTGTTCTGATGAATACTGGGGCAAATATTCGCGCAATACTTGCAACAATCCCACAGCTTTATCTTGTCCTTGGGGTTTAATGTGACACTGCACGTTGCTATAGGTAAATCCCCAGCCCATTTGTTGACAGAGATTATCTAGGGTTTGTAGTTCATCTTCACACAAACCAGCTACATCAAAAGTCCAGTCGGTGATGCGAAAGCGATTATCAGCAGATTCTTGGATTTGGGGAAATTTAGTTTGTAAATTCTCAAAAGTCATAGCCAAGTGCTGGCGATGTTGAGCTAAATCAGGAATGGGTGTTAAGACTATTGGTTTCTGATTTCCAGGTGGAAAGTACAAACCGCCATTTTCTGCCATCGCACCTGCCACTGGCATCAAACTACTCAATCCACTTACCCACCCAGCAGAACGTCCGGTGACAATTAGCACTTGAATGTCAGCTGCGGCTAAATCCTCTAAAGCTTGTAGCAGTACGGGAGTAAATTTTCCTCGTCTAGTCAGGGTGCCATCCATATCTGTGGCTATCAGACGAATCTTGCTCAAGCTTGTAGATGAAACCTCAGATAGGGGAGCGAGGCTCAAATGTCTGGACATATACGGTTTGTAAAATGCTGTAAAAAATATTAATCATACAGCAAGATGACCTTGAAGATTTGGGCATCCTAAACATCAGGAGTCAAGTTTTTCAGTTTCCCACCATGTCCACTTCAATGTTTCTTGCCCAATCCTCTGGGAAAAAGGCTACTAAAAAGGCATCCCAGGAAGTACCAGCAAGTAATCCTCAAATACCACCATTATTGTTGGTAACTTCTGGAGGACTGGCTTTAGTGGTGATTGCTTTGATTGTGTATATTAAACTCCAGAAGGATAGGCTGGAGAAAAAACTTAAGTTTGAACAATTCCGCGCGCGAGAACTAGAGAAAAAGTTTAAGCTGGCGCTGGAAACAATTCGCAAAATGGAAACTAATCCCGATTTGGTGAACTCACGGGACTTTAACCTGGATTATCTGCGAATGCGGATGTCAGAGGAGGTGTTTCATTTTGCAATTCTTAATCAAATAAAGATTCAGATCAAAGAAAAAATTTCTCAAGCCTTGCGTCCAAGTCAAGCCCAACAAGGATCGGTTGGAATTGCTAATAGTGCTGGACGGCAAGTAGATGAAATTTTTGATGTCGAGTACGAAACTGGTAGTCCGGGGAATTCTGCTAAACGGGTGCTGTTTCGGATTCAAATCAAATTAATGAAGTTACCGACGCAAGCAACTTCTGCGACTATTAGTCAAATTATTGATTGTATAGAAACTTACCTAAGCCCGATAGAAGACGAAGATAGTTGGCAACCAATAATTCAAGGTCGGATTGCTACTATGCATTGGGATCAAAAGGCTAAACCTACGCCTCTACTAGTGCTAGAACAATCGAATGAAGGGGTGAATGTAACTTTCCGTACTACTCGCCAACCAAATACTCCAACTCCACCAAAGTCATCTGGAATTAAAAAATCAGGCTCGGCTAGACAATAAATTATGGTTGTCATTGGTCATTGGTCATTGGTCATTGGTTATTGGTTATTGGTCACTTGTACAGAGTTTCAACTGCGCGGTAATCGAGCGAAGTCGAGATTCAACTACCGCGTAGTCGCTGGCGTAGCCTCTCCAAAAGTTGTATTGGTCATTCACAAAGGACAAAGGACAAATGACTAATGACTAAAAATCATGACTGAATAACTGTATTGGGGGAATTACGGGTTAAAAGACCATCTTCCATTTCGACGATGCGATCGGCTATGTCTAAAATGCGGTTGTCGTGCGTAACTAACAAGATTGTAGTTCCCTGATTTTTGGCTAGACTCTGCATTATTTCCACGACATCGCGTCCTGATTGTTTGTCTAATGCTGCTGTTGGTTCGTCTGCTAGCACCAAGGGAGGACGATTCACCAAGGCGCGGGCGATCGCAATTCTTTGTTTTTGTCCACCAGAAAGATTGTCTGGGTAGTAATCAACTCGTTCTTCTAGACCGACAGACCCCAGCATAGCTTTTGATTTAGCCACTGCTTCTGTTTGAGAAATATTATCGTTCAATTCTACTGCCATTTGCACATTTTGCTTGGCTGTCAAGAACCCTAGTAAATTGTGAGCTTGGAAAATATAACCAATGTTGCGTCGCATCTGCACTAATTTGTTTTGACTGACGCCAATAAGTTCTTCACCTAAAAATTTTAAACTTCCTTCTTGTACAGACCGCAAACCACCAATTAAGCTCAGTAATGTTGTTTTACCTGAACCCGATGGCCCGGTCATAATCACAATCTCACCTGGATAAATGTCTAGGTTGATATCAAATAATATCTGTTTTCTCAGTGCGCCTTTGCCATAGAAGTGATTGAGATTTTTAATGGCGATTACAGGTTCTTTTTCCATGATATTTTTGTTATTTATAAATTAGTAGTTCCAAACTTTAACTGTAGGGACTTTCAGAAATTAAATTTGCTTGTTTTTTATCATAAGCTAAAATTATTATTCATATTTTTTAATTAACATTGTATTAATTAAAAGATATCTGCTGGATCGGCAGAGCGTAATTTTCTCACTGCGATCGCACCAGAAATAATGCACATTAGCATAGTCAAAATTAATACCATTACCGCTCGCTCAAAACTCATAAAAACTGGTAAAAGTGTTGCATTTCTGGCGCTGCTATACATAAATAAGGCAAAAACTATCCCAGGTAAATAGCCTAAAACTGCTAATAATAAGGCTTCTTGAAGAATGACTGTCAATAAATAGTTTTGTGTGTAACCTATCGCCTTGAGAGTAGCATACTCAGCTAAGTGGTCTGCAACTTCTGTATAAAGAATTTGATAAACAATCACAGTTCCCACAATGAAACCCATGACAGTCCCTAATGTGAAAATAAAGCCAATAGCTGTACTATTCGCCCAGTAACTCCGCTCAAAATCAATAAACTCTTGTTTAGTTAAAACATTCACTTCATTAGGTAAATACTTTCGTAATTGTTGGGCAACAACATTAGCATCGGCTCCTGGTTTTAATCTAATTAGCCCAATATCAATTAATCCTTTTTGACGATTGCTGAATATTCGGAAAAAGTTGAGATCGCTTGTAATTAAATTACCATCTGCACCAAATGATGCACCTAACGTAAATAGTCCTTCTACTTTAATTCGCCGCCTTCGTACTTCTGCTGTTACAGTCTTTCCTTGGTCATAATTAGCAGCGATCGGCCCATACTCTACCCTAGAAGAACGGTCAAAGAGAACTACATCAGGTAGTTTAAGTTTATCTAAATTTTCCTGAACTCCAGGTAAATTAACTAGGTTAGTTTCTGGGTTCATTCCAAAAATTAGGATACTCCGAGGACGCCCGGTTACAGGATTTTTCCAGATTGTAAAGTCCAAATAGATCGGATGTACAGATTGAACTGCGGGTAATTCTAAAGCTTTATATAACCGTCGCTGAGAAAAGCTTCTCATCGCCAATATAGCGTTAGATTGACTATTAATTAAAACAATATCGCCTTGCAAACTATTATGGAATCTAACGTTACTATAATACAGAGCATCTCGAAAGCCGAGTTGCATAAACATTAAAATATCGGCAAAAGCAATTCCTGCTAACGCCACAGCTAGACGAGTTTTTTCCCTTGTCAGTTGTAGCCATGACAGAGGTATTTTTTGATTCATTTTATAAGCATCTCAGCAAGTTTAGCAATTTTAGACTTTAAACTCATTATGATGACATCTAGAATGTTTAAAATTGATTAAACAGACTATTAACGAATATTTTTAATCCAAAATATCAAATCATGGATTAGGGTTACTGCTCATATACAACTTAATTAATTATTAATATCAACAAGAACTTTGGCGTAAGTTAAACCAGAAACTTTCTGGCTATCTTCTGGAGACAGAGCAATTTTAACTTCTACAACTCTGGCATCCACATCTGCGGCTGGATCTGTATTCAGCACATCTTTTTTACCAATTTTTCTGCCAATTTCAGTGACAGTCCCTTTTAATTCACCGTTAAATGCGCCGTTATCACTGGTGATAGTAGCATTTTGACCAAGACGCACTTTACCAATGCTGTCTTCAGCGACTTCAGCAATTACAAACATTTGGTTAGTTTGGCCAAGTTCAGCAATGCCATTTGCGCCGATCGCTTCGCCTGATTTGGCGTAAACTTTTAAAATTTCTCCAGCAATTGGTGCTTGAACATAGCTTAACCTCAGTTCTGCTTCGGCTTTTCTGACATTTGCGATCGCATTGCTAACTTGGGCTTGCGCTACTTGCACATCGGTAGGACTAACATCTAAAATTCTGCTTAGTTTGGCCTTTTCTTCATCGATTTGTCTTTGCAAAGTTGCTAAAGTCTTGTCACGATTAACTCTGGCTTCGATTAACTGCTGTTGCAAAGTTGCTAAATTTTGTATTTGGGTAGCTCTGGCTTCGGCAAGTTGCTGTCGCAAAGTTGCCAATGTCTGCTTTAGGGTAGCTTGGCTTTCAGCCACCTGTTGATTAGAAGTTACTGCACTCAAGCGTCTTCTGTCCCGCTCTTGCTGAGAAATAGCACCTTCTTTGTATAAATAATCATAGCGTCCGGCATCGACTTGAGCATTGCGCTGTTCGGCTTGAATACGTGCAAGCGTTGCTCTGAGAGCATCTCTTTGCCCACTAAGTTCAGCTTCTAGGCGATTCACGGTTGCTTGTTGGACAAGTTTATCACCACTTAACTGAGCTGCAATCCGCGCGATCGTTGCTTGCCCTGCATTCCTTTCGCCAATTAACTGCGCTTGTAGGCGAGCAATAACTGCTCTTTGAGCTTGAATATCTCTGGGAGAGCCAGCCCTGACTTGCGCTAAATTCGCACTGGCTTCTTGGACTTTCGCTTTTGCCTCTTGTAGTCCGGCTACTTGGGTATCGCGGTTGTCCAAAATTGCCACAATTTGACCTTGCTTTACCCGTTCACCCTCTCTCACTAGAAGTTGCTGAATTCGTGACGATGGCGCTAATCCTGATGATGGGGCGGACAATTTAACAACTTCGCCTCGCGGTTCCAAACGCCCTACAGCACTAATGCTATTGGTAGATGGCATTACGGGTGCGGATGTAGTTAGTTTTCTTAACTGCTCGATTTTGGCCGTACCTAGTATCCCAGCAGCGATTACTACTGGCACGGCTACAGCGATACCCCACCAAATCTTAGGTTGTTCATGATTTAGTGTCTGTTCACTTGGTTTCGGCTTTTCAGTCACCCTTGACATAGTATGTTGCCCATTTACCTGAATTGTGCTGATGGAAGTAAAAATAAAAAGGTTTTTAATCAACAGCCAGCTGTTAGGACAAACAACAGTGGTTTCAAGCTGGGTATGGCTTAAAAATCCATTGTGTGATGAACGTTCAACACTATGGCTTTACAAAATGGTGTTTTCTATAGCCGCTCATTATGTATGCAATACACTTTGCTCTCTCCAAACCTCTCTTTTAAAACGAGAGAGGCTTGGAGGCGCTTACTAGGGCGCGGGGTTAGGTCTGTATTGAAACTGAGAAACGCTATAGTAGCTGACTATTTAATAACTTTGAGTATTATTGAGACATGAGTGCAATGGAAGTTAGCTGAATTCACAAGCAGTATGAATTTAGATATAGAGACGCGATATATCAGGTCTCTATAAAAAATTCTAAATTGGTATGATGCGCTACTTTACTGCTACATTTACTACGGCTATAGTTGGTCACAAAATTGAAAAGAAATATCAAAAATAGACTGTTGCCTTTGTTGGACACAATCTTGCTAAAAAAGTTAGTCTTCCTTAAGTCAATCAACGATTAACTAACTAAAAAATGTCTGTCAATTTGAGCATTCCTAACATCACATCAGAGTTTCCTTAACTTTCTGGTCAATGAGTTAGCTGTCTCTAGTTGTTTGCACCTACCAAGACAACAAACCATTTTGTGATATTCGCTTCAAAGACCTTACTATTCTCCTTGTTGCTGTTTTGGAACTCCATAAAACTCTCGTTGAATGAATTCTACATTTATCCATTAGCTGAAAACGTAGCAGAGCCTACAGATGGGAGAGATGAGGGTGATGGAGGAGATGATTAAGTTGGCAGGTCGAATAAAACTGTGGTCATATAATTTTCTGCCCAAGCTGGGCCAAAGGCTTTTTCAAGTACGCGGCGGGTTTTATCGTTTTGCTGCTGTTTAGTGCAGTAGTTGTGTTGTCCGGCAAGATTTTGGGTGACTTGTTCAACTGAAACAGGATGTGACGCGATCGCTTGGATGCAATGAATGTCTAAAAATTCTCGCACCCGCGAGAGAAACATTGTTTCTTCTTCAGGGGAACTGGGGCGGACAAAGATGCAAAAATCAGAAAAAATATTTCCCCATTCTGGTAATTCACGGGGTTGGGAAAAGTTAAGCACTGTTAGCTGTGTCAGCGCCGAAGTATAAGATTCTGGTAAGGTGCGTTCTGCTTGAATAGGAGAAAGGTCTGCGATCGCTGCACTAATTTGACCTCTACCCCCAACTAAATCGCAACCAAACATCGGCAGGTTGTATTCTGGGCGAGGAAACATAACGCAGTGCAAAATATCCAGCATATTTCCGATTTTTGCCAGTTCCAAGTGCATTTTCCGAAACTGGGGCGTTTGATAGCAACGGTTTTCAATCGTCAGTTTTTCGCCTTCTAGTCTACCTTCCACATACCCCAACTCATTAGGCAAATGGTAAGGGGATAAATCCAGGTGCTGATGCCAAGCTGCCTCAATACAATCAGCTAGCTGACGAATTAGGGGATGTTGTTGCTCACGCAGCGAGGGCATAGAAGTAAATGACATATTCTAGTTGGGAATGCGATCTAGTGGCCAGTCTACAACCTGTCGTGCCATACCTGTTGTGGTCTGCAATATAAGCAAACACTTACACCCAGCCAACGTAAATTTATAAGACAGATACTTTTCACAAGGATTATTTATTTTGTAGTCTAGGTTACAGAATTAATTTTGGATTAGCCCATTCGTAAAGGCTAATAGAAAGCTATGAAACTAGATTCTCGTAGACCAGATTTTGCTGTGCAACCAAGAAGGCCGAATCTGGAAGGTTTGCAGCAGTTAAGAGCTTCTACTTGGGTAAAGCTTTTGCAACTTCCCAACCCCTTTAGTTTTGACGAAGCACTTTTATTGTGTCCGGTTTCAGCAGATGAGTGGCTAGCCTGGATTCCAGATCATGGCGAAGCAATACTTAATATCAGGCAATTTAGTTATTAGTTATAGGTCATTGGGCATTGGGCACTGGGCATTGGACACTGGGTATTGGTTATTCACTTTGGACAAATGACAAATGACAAATGACAAATGACTATTGCTGCCAGAAATCAGTGACATCGTATCCCAATTCACTTAACATCTGCCGCAGCAGGGGTAAACTAAGTCCAATTACATTGCTGTGGCAGCCTTCAATTTTTTCCACGAAGAAACTTCCAAAACCTTCAATGGCAAAAGCACCAGCACACTTGAGCGGTTCACCCGTGGCAACATAAGCTTTAATTGCCTTCTCGCTCATTTGAGCAAAGTAAACTCTTGTAACTTGTGACTTGACTAAAGTACGATTTTGCTGGTGGTCAATTAAGGCGTGACCTGTGTACAAGTCGCCAAAGTTACCTTGCATTATCTGCCAACGAGCGATCGCTTCAGAGAAGTCTGCCGGTTTGCCGTAAATTTCACCATTGATGGACAAAACTGAATCACAACCAATAACCAAAGCTGATTGAAACTGTGGGGCTACAGTTTCCGCTTTATACTGGGCAAGAGTTTTGACCAATTCTGCTGGTTCACTTAGTTCAATTTGCGACTCATCAAAGTCACTAGGTTGAACTATTGGTTCAATACCAACAGTTTGCAGTAAGCGGCGTCGGGCTGGAGAAGCTGAAGCAAGTACAAAAGGTGGAATTTTCATGAGATTTTAGAAAAATTATTAATTGGGCATTGGGCATTGGGCATTGTAATTAAGTTTCTTTCTTATTCCCCATTCCCAATTCCCCATTCCCTATTTCCTACTCCCTAATTAATAAACAGAAAAAGAATTAACAACCTCATCAATCATTCGTTTAACTTTTTGCCAGCGTTTTTCAGGAATTGAGGCGTTGAAGGTAAAAAGTTTACCACGGCTCACAGCAACGCTGGCGATGTTGTGTCGTTCCTGTTGATTGGGGAGTTTAACCTCATACTCTAAAAGGTAGTATGTTTTACCGTCTACTTCTCGCTGGGCAGCATTGACTAATTCAGCCGAACGACCAGAATCAGGAGGCGCAAGAGCTGCTTTTCCTAATTTGTATCCTACTTCTGTTGGGGTTCCCAATTCTGACAAAGTTTTGCCTTCAGGAACTGGGCTAATCACAACCGAAACATTTTCAGACACCTCAATCAAATCGTGGAAAACCACATCTGGCCCATCGGCAACTTTAACTGGCAGCCAGCCGTTAGGATATAAAAACTGATAGCCATCACCACTGTCTACAAAGCTTTTGAGTCCAGCCGCAGCCGCAACATCCGAATTACTCAGACTGAAGCTCAACACCAATAGCAAAATTAATACAATTCGTTTCCACATTTCTACAGATTCCTTTGGGCTGGAGATAACACAAGGCTTGCATCATTTCTCGTCTTTATTCTCCCACCAACCGGGACGCTTCGGATAATGTATTAGATGGTGAAGTATAAATGCTTATGTTCCCTAACGTCTAATTTTGAAGAAGAATTCAAAAGTCAAAATTCAGTAGTCATCAAGACGCTTCTGGTAGAAAAGCATCTCCGACAGGAGAAGGCTTTACGCTACGCTATCCGTCAGTTTACAGAATTCCCAACTGAATCCTGGCTCACCTTGACTGCGCTTCGCGGATCGCCTGACTCCTGAATTCTGTTTGAAAAAAAAGGAGAGGCAGATAATTCTACCTCTCCTATACAGGGACAAACAAATGACTTGAACTATCCCATGATTAATTCCAACTGACTAGACTTAGTATCTGTTGGGTTTGTGAACAAGAAAGCTGAGAACTTGGCACTGCTTGATGTTGTCAAAACCCACAACACGGATATAGCTGTTGTTAAATTGAGAACGGCATCCTTGAACTTCGCTCAATACTTCTTGAGTAGATTTAGCACCGAACAAAGGCAACTTCCACATTGTCCAATATAATTCTGTTGGCTCAGAAGTTTCGTTAAACTCGATCGCAGGAATGTAACCTTGATTCAAGATGTACTGGACTTGTTTAGCGATTTGAGCATCAGACAGAGGGGGAAGATAAGAAAGGGTTTCGTAACGACGCTCTTTTGGTAAAGTTTGCATAGCTTTTGATAATGGGTTGCGATTTTTACTAGTAGATTGACCGAACTAATTGGATAAGTTATCCAAATCCCGATCTGAAGGTGTTTGCTGTTCTGGTTGCAGACTGGGGTTAGATGTGTCTATTAGTGTGATGCGTTCTAAATGCTGGCGACGCTGCTCCATATTGGCTTGCTGAATGCCAGTGCGAACCATTTCCGGTAAAAATTCTGCAATTTCTTCCGCAATATGTTCTCTGACAGTCATGATTCGCAAAGCCAAATCTGGTTTTTCTCGCAACAGTTGCTCAATGAATGACTCACCATTTTGAATTTTGCCAGACGAAAAGTTATGCAACCAAAGTTCTAATGGCGGATTAGTTTCACCTAGCTGTGCCAATACTGTCCTTAGAGCCTGATAAGTCAGATAGCTTTGGAGAGTTTTGGCTGTGTCCTTCGCAATTTGCTTAAGATTCATGCTTGACCCCAGCCCTGAAGAGTTATGAGTTATGAGTTACGAGTTATGAATTAATGCAAATCCTAACTCTTGTACAGACGCGATTAATGAGCCAGCGCGTTGCGGTGAATCCAGCGCTGTAGGCAACTGGTGACATCCAAAAGAGGGTTTCCAAGGCAGCCGCTCATGGGGGAAGCCCCCAAAACCGCGCTGCCTTACCGTTGTAGCGACTGGCGTCGCGTCTTTACTTCTAACTCTTAACTCTTAACTGTTAACCCAGATCAGACGGTATCCATTGCTTCAAACTCGAACTTGATTTCTTTCCACAGTTCGCAAGCAGCAGCCAGTTCAGGAGACCACTTGGCAGCTTCGCGGATGATATCGTTACCTTCACGAGCCAAGTTGCGGCCTTCGTTACGAGCTTGAACAACGGCTTCTAAGGCGACGCGGTTAGCGGTTGCACCAGGAGCGTTACCCCAAGGGTGTCCCAGAGTACCACCACCGAATTGTAGTACGGAGTCATCACCAAAGATTTCTACTAGCGCGGGCATGTGCCATACGTGGATACCACCAGAAGCAACTGCCATTACACCAGGTAGAGAAGCCCAGTCTTGGGTAAAGTAAATACCACGAGACTTGTCTTGCTCAATGTAGTTTTCACGCAACAGGTCAACGAAGCCCATTGTGATGCCGCGTTCACCTTCTAATTTACCAACTACTGTACCAGTGTGGATGTGGTCACCACCAGACAAACGTAGAGCTTTAGCCAATACACGGAAGTGAATACCGTGGTTCTTTTGACGGTCAATTACAGCGTGCATAGCACGGTGAATGTGCAGCAAGATACCGTTATCGCGGCACCAACGAGCCAATGTAGTGTTGGCGGTGAAACCTGCGGTGAGGTAGTCATGCATGATGATGGGCATTTTGAGTTCTTTAGCGTACTCAGCCCGCTTCAGCATTTCTTCACAGGTAGGAGCGGTGACGTTTAGGTAGTGACCTTTAATTTCACCGGTTTCTGCTTGAGATTTGTTGATAGCTTCAGCGACGAACAAGAAGCGATCGCGCCATCTTTGGAATGGTGCGGAGTTAATGTTTTCGTCGTCTTTGGTGAAGTCCAAACCACCGCGTAAGCACTCGTATACAGCGCGTCCGTAGTTCTTAGCGGAAAGACCCAATTTGGGCTTAATGGTACAACCCAACAAAGGACGACCGTATTTGTTTAACTTATCGCGCTCAACTTGGATACCGTGAGGAGGCCCTTGGAAGGTCTTGATGTAAGCTACTGGGAAACGGATGTCTTCTAGACGCAGTGCCCGTAGCGCTTTGAAACCAAATACGTTACCGACAATTGAGGTTAATACGTTGGTTACAGAGCCTTCTTCAAATAAGTCCAAAGGATAGGCAACGTAACAAATGTACTGGTTGTCTTCGCCCCGAACTGGTTCGATGTCGTAGCAACGACCTTTGTAGCGATCGAGGTCGGTGAGCAAATCTGTCCACACAGTTGTCCAAGTACCTGTGGAGGATTCAGCCGCAACAGCCGCACCTGCTTCTTCGGGAGGAACACCAGGCTGAGGTGTCATACGGAACGCAGCTAGAAGATCGGTATCTTTTGGTGTGTAATCCGGTGTGTAATAAGTTAGTCTGTAATCTTTAACCCCGGCTTGATACCCAGATTTGCTCTGAGTCTTCGTTTGAGCGTAAGACATAATTTTATCCTTCCCTGAAATCACTCTTTTTAATTATCAAATCACGTTTTGTGCAACTTCCCCTCACCCCGCTCTTGCCCCCCTTGAGCGAGGGGAAGATCGGAAAAATTTTTTGTTAGGAGTTGCCTTTGGCAAAGGTTAGCAGTTTTTTTGCGGCGGACACAATGGATAGCGGTGGTAGCCCTCCTCACCAGTGTTTTCCCCTTCTAGGGGTACACGACCTAGCGCTTCTACTGTTCCCTCTTGCTAAAAATCAAAATTCTTTTTTACCTCTTCTTCGCACCCAACTAAACCTTCTCTTCTCAATTTCACCAAAACTTCCGCACTTTGCGGCTTGATTTAGATAATTCCCCCATAAATTCGGGTATTTAGGGGATTGGGCTGGCTGGCACACATTCCCGCCTTTACACTCCTTATATCTTTCCCTTTGATGGAAAAGACACCAGAAAAGAATTTACTTGACAGAGATTTAGCAGAGTGGTGAGCAAAAGATAAAAGAATTGCACACCACGTAATTTGTAACTTGTTTCACAATATATCAAGAATTCGATAAGTTATTCTTTGAAAGTTTTTAACTTATCTATTTAATTTTGTTATTACATAAAAATTTAAACTTTTTGTTACAAATACTTTACAAAATGTCATTAATGATATCCGGGGACTGGGTATTGGGTAATGAGAAAGTATTCCTAAATATTTATTTCCTAGTTCCCAGTCCCCAGTCCCCAATCCCCAATCCCCAGTCCCCAATCCCCAGTCCCCAGTCCCCAGTCCCCAGTCCCCAGTCCCCAATCCCCAATCCCCAATCCCCAATGTTTAAAAAATCCCAGCTAGGGGAACACTGAAATTAACCCAAAGCCAGTTTAGGTAAATGCTATGGGTACTGTCTCCAAAGGAAATGTCACCGTGGTATTGTTTTACAAGCGTACTAGTTTATTAATTACTTCTATCTTGCTGGGGTTGATAGCTTTGCCAAATATGGGATGGGCGCAAAAAACCCCTGACATTAATTCATCTGATGTAACCCCCGCTTACCCAGCTTCCGCACCGCCACCGCGAGTAGAATCTTTGCCTAATGAGCGGGGAGTTGAAGAAAATTCGCCAAAAACTGATTATCGTGTTGGTAATTTATTGGGAGATGTTACAGGTAATCTTTGGGTAGGTTCTTGGCGGGGATTATCGCGGATCGATCCTAAAACCGGCAAGATTATTTCTCGTGTTAGCTTACCGAATGTTGCCATTGGTGCTTTAGCCCAAGACAAAGTAGGACGTTTGTGGGTAGGAAGTTATGAGGGACTAGTTCGAGTTGACCCCCGCACTAACGAAATCACCGCGCAAAATTTATTTTTGCCTTCTAAACGCGTGTTGTCACTGTTACTTGACAAACGGGGTTATTTGTGGACTGGAACCGATAGCGGTTTAGCTCTCATTAGTCCCGACCAAGGCTTGATTATGACAACATTAAAAAATCTGCCTGGTGTCAGTGCTAATGCCCTGACTTTAGATGCTGAAGGTCAATTGTGGGTTGGTACTCTGGATGGATTGGTACGGGTAAATACTGCTAGTGCTGTGGTTATGAAGCGAATAGCCGATTTACCAGGGACAACTGTACAAGCTTTAGCTATTAGTCCAGAAGGGTTAATTTGGGCGGGAATGCCGAATAATTTGCTAGTTATTAACCCAAAAACTGGTGCAGTGTTGCGGTCTGTAACTCGTCTGCGTGGGCGTGACGTGACAGCAGTACGTTTTGCGAAAGATGGTAGTGTCTGGGTCGGGACTAATAATGGTTTGTTACGATTAAATCCAAATACAGGAGCTGTATTAGACTCAGAAGTTGCTGGACTTCCTTCTAGTCGGGTTCTTACCCTTGCACCTGACATCGGCAATAAATTATGGATTGGTACTAGTGAAGGTCTAGCGTGGTTAATGCCCAAAACGGACAGTGCAAAACCCCATATTGCTTTCAGTCGCGCCGTTAAATGATTAGTCATTTGTCCTTTGTCATTAGTCATTTGCTAAGGACAGAAGACAAAGGACAAAAAATCCAAAATCTAAAATCTAAAATCTAAAATTGGCAATGGCAATCACTACCCAGCAATTAATTCAATGGAAACAACAGGGACGTTCAATTGTGGCGTTGACTGCCTGGGATTATGCGATCGCTCAACTCCTGGACGCAGCTGGTGTAGACTTAATCCTTGTGGGTGATTCTATGGCAGTAGTTCTTGGGTATGAAACAACACTGCCGATAACTTTGGATGAGATTATATATCACGCCAAAGCTGTGCGTCGTGGGGTTAAACGGGCATTAGTAGTTGTAGATTTACCTTTTTTGACGTATCAAGAAAGTCTCCAACAAGCGATGCACTCAGCTGGGCGGGTACTAAAGGAAACGGGCGCTCAAGCGGTAAAATTAGAAGGTGGCTATCCAGCAATGGCCGAAACTGTGGCTCGTTTAGTAGAAGCCGGAATTCCGGTAATGGGTCATGTGGGTTTGACACCACAATCGATACATCAACTGGGTTTGCGACAACAAGGTAAAACACAAGAAGCCAGTGAGAGGATTTTACTTGAAGCGATCGCTCTGGAACAAGCAGGTGTATTTTCTTTAGTGTTGGAGCATATCCCCGCAGATTTAGCAATGCAGATTTCACAAAAATTAAGTATTCCCACAATTGGTATCGGTGCGGGAATTCACTGTGATGGACAAGTTTTAGTTACTTCAGATGTCCTTGGACTTGCCCAAAAGCATCCACCATTCGCCAAAGTTTACACGAATTTGCGCGAGACGATTACCAAAGCCGTGCAAGATTATGCCGCAGAAGTGCGAGAGCGGAAGTTTCCTTGACTTCATCATTAACTATGGCTGAAACTGAAGCAACAAATTTCTTAAGAGTTCTACTTCAACAAGATGCAGAGCATATACAAACTTGGTTGAGAATGGTTTGGGCAGAGCAACAGCAATTACCAGAAAAATTTAACTGGCTTGGTTTGGCTCAAATCTCTACTTTCAATGCTCAAGAACTAGCCGATGAACAATCTAATGAATCTCATTCAAAGAGCCTTGCTTGGGCAGAGATAGCAACTTCAGTTTACGAATTTTTAGCTGAAAATAATCCTAGTTTTTCTGAACGATATCTAGATTCTTTAATGCTATTACGAGCTTACATGATCCTAAAATTTGGTGCTATTCCAGGAAATCCAGTTCTCGATATACATTTAATTATTAATTGGTTTTTCGATAATTTACACATTTCCTACCAAGAAGCATTAATTAAAGCAGCAGATTGGAGAAAAGCTTTAGCAGCCAATAATCCAGAAGAAACTCAAAAAAAGTTTGATAGCGAACTGGAAGATTTCAGAAAATTAAGGTTGATTAAGAGTCGTTTAAGAATCATTAAATATTTATCTAATAGTAAAGATTTTTTTCCAAACGAGGAACTCAATATTTGGATTTCACTTTGGGAGAAATTGCCCTGAGTCTTGCTGCCTAAGTACTTTTAAATCCTTTAATATGCGCAGTAGTACCGCAACCTAAATGATTAAATCAACAATAACTAATAAATAAAAGTTAAACAAAGGGCTATCGAGAACATAAAAAACCCCGACTTGATAGCCGAGGTAAATGGGAGAAGTCCAAATGTCGATGGGATATTGCAAAACCGAAGTCTGTTTTTCTTAGTTAACACCCAATGCAACCAAAACTATATAGGTAATAGACAAGGTGCAATTTTAGCTATGCAGCTTACTCTAGGGCTTTACTAAGCTATGTAAATAAATATAACAATAATATTACAAATGGTCAATTAGACTTGACAAACAAAGGCTAATATAATTTATAAGGAATACTTATCAAAACAGTACGATCGGCAAATAAAACGGGTTACTGGGTGGATAGTGCAATGAAAGCGAGAACCGATGTTTTGGGGAGTAGAAAAACTAAGCGATTAGTTGCACAATTCAGGGTAGGTGGAATTAAGCCAGAGATTTGAGAAGCTAGCTACTAGATCGCGAAAGTCTTTACAATTCCTTTGTTGACTCAAAAAGTATTTCTCGACCTATGACGAATCAAGCTCCTATCCCGGTTATTGTCAACGGTGCTGCTGGCAAAATGGGCCGTGAAGTGGTTAAGGCGGTGGCACAAGCGCCTGATTTAAACCTAGTGGGTGCAATTGACTACAGTTTAGAACATCAAGATAAAGATGCCGGGGAGTTGGCGGGTTTAAGCGAACCTCTGGAAGTGCCAATTACCAATCAATTAGAACCGATGTTGGGATATGTGGCTGGTGACAGACAGTCTCCTCCAGGGGTGATTGTAGACTTTACCCATCCCGATTCAGTTTATGACAATATTCGCAGTGCGATCGCTTACGGTATTCGTCCTGTAGTCGGCACTACTGGGTTAAGTCCAGAACAAATTCAAGACTTGGCAGATTTTGCCGACAAAGCTAGCACTGGTTGTCTAATTATTCCTAATTTTTCCATTGGCATGGTACTGTTGCAACAAGCTGCGATCGCAGCCTCAAAATATTTTGACCATGTGGAAATTATCGAACTGCATCACAACCAAAAAGCTGATGCTCCGAGCGGTACTGCCATTCAAACAGCGCAGTTATTAGGAGAATTGGGTAAAACTTTTAATTCTGCTGTTGTAGAAGAAACGGAGAAATTACCAGGAGCCAGGGGTAGTATCGCAGATGAAGGAATTAGAATTCATAGCGTCCGCTTGCCGGGATTGATTGCCCACCAGGAGGTGATTTTTGGCGCAGCAGGACAGATTTATACTTTACGACATGATACGAGCGATCGCGCTTGTTATATGCCAGGAGTGCTACTAGCGATTCGCAAAGTCTTAGCGCTAAAGTCGTTAGTATATGGATTAGAAAAGATACTTTAAACTCACTATTGGGCATTCATTACTTAGCACTCATGTTAGTACCACTGACTCGCCAGAAATTTGAACAAGTTGTCCCCCTAATTGCCACTGGTTTGCAGTACAAGTACTACTGGGGGAAATTCTCAAATTTTTTGCAACGGCTGTTAATTTCTGTAGTTGCGGTAGTTGTTATTTTGCTTGTAACAGTTATTTTCAAGCTTGAGTTTGCTTCAATAGTATTTGTACTAGGGGTAATTAGCGCTTTTTTTTGGCTGTGGTATCCAGTGTTTCAAGCAAGTATGCGGAATTTACAATGCCGTCGTTATAAGTACGGCGGCTTTTTCCGTGGTCGAGTCCTAGATTGGTGGATTACAGACCAGTTGATAGGTAAAACCGAAACAGTCAACAACAAAGGCGAATTGGTGATTGTAGAAAACCGAGAAAAACAGATAAATTTAGAGGTAGGTGATGACACAGGATTTAGCATTGAGTTTGTAGCGCCATTACGTCCTGCCCACAAAGTTATTACTCGCGGTCAAATTGCAGAAATGGTAGTGATGTCAAATCGCCCAGATTTGAGCAGTATTGATGAATTTAGCGATATATACTTTCCCAATCGTGACCTGTGGGTTAGCGATTATCCTTATCTGCGTCGGGATTTCTTTAACGAAGTCGGTCGTCGCTTGCGTGAAGACCAACAACAAAAGCCGCGTCGGCGGCGTCGTAGAGTAGAGGATTGAAGAAGTGATTACTAGACGACCTACACCTTGCATCTATGTAGGGTTCAAATCATTTAATAATTACGAGATTACGAGCTAAATATCGCCAATATCTCGGCAGGTTGCTCTCAACCGCAAAAATTCTCAATGGTTGTCCAAGAGGTTAGAGCATTTAAATTCGGGATAAATCTTTCCTGCCTGATTGCTAACGAGAGCATCCCACTTTGATGAGTTTTCCTTGCAAGCGATAAGTCACTGTCCCACAGGCAAAACCTGCCGACTTAGATTCTACATAAGGCCGTGTCGGCGGATTTTGTCTATCTAACCGCGATTTCCAATTGCCAGATATTTTTTTTAGAGTGGGATACTTGCTTAAAAATTGTGAGCCTGCAACAATATCGTGAGGCCCTTTAACATTTATTTTAGAGCTATTCATGTAAATATTATAATCATAAACAGCGTTTTTATTTTTAGTCTTATTATTAATATTTTTTCCAGGGAAAGCATAAAGAATGTTCCTAAGAATTCTGACATCAGATGATGTATAAGCAAATATTTGCCCGCCATTAAGTTCTGGACTTTGATTATTTAAAACAGCTGTGTTATTTACAATATCAACATGCTCGCTTAAAAATGCATGAATACCCGATCCACCATTATTAAATGCAAGATTATTTTGAACTAAAGTGTATCCTTTATATGCATCCAATTTGGAGTTATTTTGATCGTTTCTAGAACTATCGATAATAATACCATTACCGTCTGTGATCTTTCCGACTGCAATCCAAGGGATGTACATACGATTGTTGTAGGTTTTGTTGTTAGTAACAAACATCTTGTATCCCCGCTTATTGTCAGAGTTCCAACTATTCAAAATTGAAATGCCACTGTTACCATAAACGCTATACCAGGCATTATCGAACACTTCGTTATTATCTATTGTCACATAGTCCGATTGAATAGCGGAAATGCCTGCTCCTCCACACTTATGTACTTTGTTGTTGACAATACGTATATGGTGACTATGACCATTTGTTCGTCCATCCACACTGATGCAGTTTCCATTTGTTAGCGGGTTTTGTTTGTTAGTCTTCTGACTCATCGCATAATCAAGGGTTATATTGGCATTATTTCCTATTACCTCCAGCCCATTTATCTCGATATATGAAGCTCCATTTGAAATCGAGATACCGTTCCATGTATTGTGCTGAATTTTTGGGAAATGACCGGGATATGCTTTATACTTAATCCATGCATTTGCAGTTCCAGAACGTCTAATACTTACTGCACTACCAGCTTTTCTTAAATTTGTGTACACTCCGTTCATAATCAATACTGTATCGCCAGGGTTAGTCAGATTTGCTGCCTTTTGAATTGTTCTAAAGGCGGATGAAATAGAGAGTCCGCTATTTGTGTCATTTCCAACACCACTAACATAGTATGTTTTTGGAGTTGCCCTAATACTGATTAGCTGACGGTTGGATAAAATAATTTCCTTGTTAGTAGATACCTGACGAACGTTTTTAACTAAAGATACTTTTATTCCCTCTCCATCAGCCAAAAGACTTAATACCACAGGAATTGTAAGATATGCACTTAAATTGAAACCTTGAATTACCACAAGAAAAGGCTCCTTGAACGGCACGACTTCAGAAAAATATCAGGATATTCAATGATTGATGAATACTCTTTTGGATACAAAATATAATAATAGAGTCGACTTTCCTAGCTCCCCCGATTTCCATCTTGTCCATAAGCTTGCCAAGCTAAGTCTACCAACCCATCAACGATCGCAGCTGCTACAACTGCATTTCCTTTGCGGCCGTCAATTATAATGTGAGGTACTAGAGAGTCTTGTAAACGCTCCTTAGCTTCATCAACATTTACAAATCCCACTGGAGTTGCGATCGTTAAAGCAGGTCTAATTTCCTCAAGTTCAATTAAATCCAGCAGTGCAGTCAGGGCCGTTTGTGCTTGACCCACCACAAAAATTCCCTCTGGATAACGCTTTGCTAAGGTTTCTATTCCCCACGCTGCGCGAGTCTTTTCTTTTTGAGGGCGTGTGAGAGCTTCCATGCTGCAATACACTGGATTCGCAAAGGTATTTTGAATATCGTAGGCAATACCTACTTGTACCATCGGGACATCTACCACAATCGTGGTACGTGCGGCTAGCGCTGCTGCTCCAGCTTGCAAGGCACGCTCAGAAAAGCGAATCAAAGACTTATACTCAAAGTCAGCCGTGGCGTAGATTACCCGACGCACAATCTCATACTCTGCGGGTGAAAAGACATGATCGCCAATTTCACTATCAATGATTGCTAAACTTTGAGCATCAGTTACGTGCCATTCCATTTTTGTTGAGCTTCTCAAATATTAGCTTTCAGCTTATCAGCTTCAGAGAGTTAAGAGTTAGGAGTTAAGAGTTATAAGTTAATTAAACTACTCATTCCTAACTACTCACTCATAACTCATTACTAGAAGAAGACCGGCTGAAAATAGGAGATAGGTAGGCAACCAAGACGCCAATGAGAAACCCAGAGATATTGCGAACTAAAGGCAACCAGTCGCTTGTACGTGTCACAACTGGCCCAATGCCGAAGGCAATAAACAAGATTCCCCATAAAGGTGAGAAAATTAAAGCCCATTGCCAAGCAAAAACTTGTCCTTTTTGGCGGGGTTGAGCTGCAAACCCACAAATCACCCCACCAATAACTGAGGTAATCAAGGTGAGAATCCACTGCTCTCGTGGTAATCCGGGGACAACATTGCAACCCCCTTTGAGCAAACAGCCTTTAACCGATTCTAAGGCTTGGAGAATGGCTTGGTCTTCGCCTTGCTCGCGGACAAAATACAAATTACCGAAGCGAGTTTGCAGTTCTATCCAAAAAGTCCGGGGTAAAAGTTTATAAACAGCATCGCCGACGCTAAAACTGAGGATGTTACCGCCGCGAGAATCGGCAACGAGTAGAATACTTTTGTCATCCAAACCCCAATATTTGATCACCGCGCGACCTGGGGTGCGGTCATATTGGGTTAAGACTCGCAATTTCCAGCCCGTGTCGGCTTCAAACTGCTCTAAATCTTTGACAAGCTTTTCTTCTTGCAGTACAGGCAGAGATTTAGCTAAATCTACAACTGGGGTAAAGGTGTCAGGAAGTAACTCAGGATTGTCATAAGCCAATGCTGGGGGAGAATGCATCACCCAAATTGACCCAGCCAGGAAAAATACTGCAATAGATACTAGAATTCGTCGCCAAAAACAAGATTGCATGGACGTTTTTATACAAATATTAACGGTAAAAGCGAACAAGTTGTTTTAAAAGAGTACTAGAAAAATGATAGTCCTTTACACTTGTTTACTTTACTCTAATCTAGGGGATCAAAGCAAAAGGTTTTTGAGTATTGGGCATGGGGCAGGAAACGTAGATTCGGTTAACCGTTCGCGTAGTGTCCCTGTAGGGAAGAGCAACCCAACAAAACAATGTCAATGTTGGGTTGAGGAACAAAACCCAACCTACAATTAAGTCTAATTTGGGGTTTGAAAACACGCTCTAGGGACTAGGAAAAAGTTTTCAAATACCAATGCCCAATGCCCTATGCCCTATGCCCTATGCCCTAATTCAATCTTCGTCATCAAAATTGTTTTCCCAGCTAGTGGCATCGTTATAACCGTCATTAGCGCGGTACACTTCTGCTTTGATTCGGCGATTTTCTTGCCTTAACACTTCTCGTTCTCGCAACGTTAGAGGTGGTTTTTCATTGGTTGGTAAGCGATCGCTCGTCCGCCTTACGGGTTTTTGGCGCGTGAAGTTTTTCCAAGCAGCTTTCGCGCCAATAAAAATGCTGCGCGTACCTACTTGCAGATTTTGAGCCTGTTTTCTTGCAGTATCAAGACTTTGGTCAACTTGCTTCGCGACTTGACTAGCACTTTTTACGCCCTCACTGACATCATCAGTTAAGTCAGTGATTTCTAAGCCAGTCACGCGGATAGCTTCTAGAGTGGGTGGTAACTCCCGCGAGAGAGTATCAAATAGCTTTTCTGCACTGCGAGCCGCGCGTGCTAACTCCTGCAAAGCCGGTATCGCCGCCACTAAAACCGCAGTCAAGCTTGTAGCGACTAAAAGTAAGGAAAGTCCCAACCAAAACAGGGGTTCAATCACGGTTATGTCATTTATGAGCGTTCTAATGGCTGGGGAAGCGAATCTGAGTCTTCAACAGATGTTTGTCGCTTCAAGACTTGGCTTTCTCGCTGGCTGGCATCTACACCTGCTGCGATCGCTTCCCGTAATCGATCTAAAGTCTCATCCCAGTTTCGCAGTGCACTAGCAGAGAGACGATCTGCCTGAATTTGCACACTCATTGATAAATCTTCTGCCAATTCTGGGATAGCATTAGCAGATTTTTTCAAAATTTTACGCGTTTCGCGCCCTGTGCGTGGAGCCACGAGTAAACCAGTCAAAGCACCGATTGTAGCTCCCAGCATCAAACCGCCAAAAAATACTCCAGAACGGTTATTAGACATGTTATTGTTTCTCTCCTTACACCCATTTTAGGTGGGTTTTCTCTCCTTGTAAGACTCAACCGATTTTATTCAGTTAATCTATGGTGACAAAATATCAGCCAGAAATGTTGCTTTTATTCATTAATATCAAAACTATTAATTACTTATAATTTAAAACTCCACACCACTTGCGGGATGGAGTTTTTGGGCATGGGGCATGGGGAAGAGTCTTCAATGCCCAATGCCCAATGCCCCAAGCGGCGGGGCGGCTATCCCTCTCCACGCCACTTGCGGGATAGAGTTTCCCGCCGCTTTCAATAAATGTTCGTGTGAACCTGACATAACTCATTTTGCAACTGTTCTTTTCCGAGATATTAACTCTAGCTTCAGAAAATAACGCTGCCAGATTTGCCGTCCTAGCAAAAGTAGACTGATAATTTGCCGCACTTGTTGAATTTGTATTTGTAGTGCTTGATTTCTCTGCCGTAAGTTATAAATATTCTGTTGGCTGAGATAAATATTTTCGGGTGCTTTATTCAGTGCTGCATTGGTACAACTTTCATAGGCGGTTAACCTATCTGCTATATATGCTAACTGCTGCTTAAGTTGCCACACCCGCCAAGCCACATAGAGTAGTACCAGTGAAATCAGGGTGTTAATTATGACAACTAAAATTACCATTGTTTATCTTGACCAATATTAGCTTTGAGGAATTGTTCTATATACTTGATTTCGCTCTTATTTAATGATGAAGAAACTAAAGGATAAAATTTATGGCACCAAGTACATCCTGAATTCTGGCAATAAAAAGTAGTTAGATGATGCTCTAAGCGATATTGAAAGACTTGACTACGTGAAAATTAGTGTAACAAAGGCTGATAGCTAAAAAATCGCCAATTTGCCAATTTTGTAACAATGATATGTCCACACCTCGCAAAACCACAGCTACAATTGCCTTAGATTCACAACTCGGTTTGCGAAATCAACCCGTATGCTCCATAAGCCCCATCATTACTACTTCCCACTCCTTAACCTGATAATCCTAGTCAATTTGCGAGCTTTGTGGGATGTAAGCACAATGGTATAGACCCTTCAACAGATGGTGAGAGAACTACACTACACTCCTTGGAGACTCCCCAGCATTGCCTTTATTATTGTGCTCCTACCTTTACCAGTTTTCCAGTCTGTCGTGTGCAGTTAACTAATATTTTGCCTGTAAAAACCTCACTAGTGGATCGCCAACCAAAAATTGCTGGGTGTGGACTTGGGAAACAGATAAGTGATAAAGGAGAAAGTCTATTAATTCCTCTTCCCTTAACCTTTACCCCTTTCTTTGCCGAAGGCTTTCCCCTCAGCCCTTAATCTCTTCCCCGCTGAAGACTTTCCCTTGGTATTTTACTAATACTTTACCAATAATGATTATCTTTTTTTATACATCCAGTAGGAGTTGAGGATGTCAAAAAAATCACCATTGAATAATTTCTTCCCAACTATTCTTGCTGCTTTGACAATTGGATTTGTTGGGTGTGGAAATCAAGCTGTAAGAACTACATTCACTCAGACTAACACCCAGATAAATGAGAATCTTCCCCAAGTTGTAGCGACTACAAGCGTACTGTGTGACTTAACCAGGCAGGTTGCTGGAAATACAGTTAACCTCACCTGCTTAATTTCCCCTTCTACCAACCCCCAATTTTATAAACCAAAACCGGAAGATCGTAAAGCCATTGAACAAGCTAATCTTATTCTTTATAATGGTTACAATTTGGAACCAAATCTGATCGAGTTAATTAAAGCGACTAAAAACCCTACACCAAAAATAGCCGTCGCTCAACTGGCAGTACCTAAGCCACAAAAATTTCAGGTAGATGGTAAGAATGTAAGCGATCCTCATATTTGGCACAATACCAAAAATGCTATCAGAATGGTGGAGGTAATTAATAGTAATTTGAGAAAATTACAATCTAGTGATGCAGAGGCTTATAGCAGTAATACTAAAAAAATTACCAATGAACTCACTCAACTAGATAGCTGGATTAAGTCAAGAATTGCCAGTATTCCTACCAAAGAACGTAAGTTGGTTACAACCTCTGATGCACTGAGTTATTACGCCAAAGCATACCGTATTTCATTGACAGGAGGATTGCAAAGTATTAGTACTAAAGAAAAGCTGACAACCGAACGAGTCAATAAGTTAGCTACAAACATCAAACGGGCTAAAGTATCAACAATTTTTGCTGAAGTGGAAATTAATCCTAATTTGATTCAATCTGTAGCCACAGAAGCTGAAGTGAACATTTCTGACAGAAAGCTGTATGCTGAGGGACTTGGTGAACCAGGAAGCGACGCAGACACTTATCAGAAAATGATGATTGCCAATACACGCACAATTGTGGAAGGATTAGGAGGCACGTATTTGATGTTTGAAAGAAAAGCTTCTAGGTAGCCAGAACATCAATTTAGTAATCCGAAAAACTCAGTTTATTAGTAGTAAGTTGGGTTGAACTGCCGTTCAACCCAACCTACATTGATAGATTTTATTATTTAAAATTTAAAATCGTTAGACTGAACCTCACGACAAGTCCAAAATCCAAAATCCAAAATTGACTCACCATCCCCAAGTACCAGGAGCGCCTTTAAATGGCCCAACAATATCACTGGTTATCCAACCGCCATAGAAGTTACCTGGTTGTGGTTGAACCTCTTCGTCATTAACGTAGCATTTATCCATTAAATGAGCATAAAAAGCTACATAGTCCTTCATAGATTCAAAGGCTGGTGTGGGTTTGGGGTAGAACCAAGCAGCATTATGGACTTGTTTATCACCAACTCGGATTGTGTAGTAACCAGCACTTCCTTTCCACTCACAAAAGCTAGATTGCGGAGTCATCTGTAGATATTCCATTTTGATATCCGCTGGGGGAATGTAGTAAGAAGGAGGATGACTAGTTTCTAAAACACGTTTGGCGCTGTGAGTATCTACAATTACTACTCCATTAAAGATTATTTGGATATGTTTGGTTGTGTCCTCCAAAAGAGGAGGACGGGGGTAATCCCAAACTGATTCTTGTCCGGGAGCGGGTTCGATGCGTTGAAAATTAACCATCATCAAGAGTATTGAGTGCTGAGAGAGGAAAAATTACTTAGTACTAATGTAGTTAGTAAAGCAGCAACTCTCCTTGTGAAGTCACTGCGATTTTTTAACTCAACCCTCTTCATCGTACCTGTTTAAGAGCATCAACTTGCTTGGTAAACATTTCAGTGAATAAACTAAGCACAGTCCGTTCTTCGCGCACTTTTATATTGGCACTGATAGACATACCTGATTGCAAGTTAACTTTTTTATCCTTAATCACTAGGGATTGTTTGTCTAATGAGACTTTTGCCGGAAACCTGTAAAACTGATGGGTTTGGTCTGGCGGTAATGCGTCTGAAGCTATCTCAGTCACTTTTCCCTTAATATCGCCAAACTCGCTGTAAGGAAAGGAGTCAATTCTGACATCTACTTTCATACCTTTTCGCACAAATCCAATATCTTTGTTAGTGATAAAAACTTCAGCAATATAGTTTTCTTTGGGGACAATTTGCAACAGTTTTGTAGTTGGAGTTGCGACAAATCCGGGATTTTTTGCTTGCAAATCGAAAATTGTTCCAGCTACAGGTGCGCGGAGTTCTTGATATTTAACGTTTAACTGTGATTGAGATATTTTACTATTGACATCTGCCAAACGCTGCTCATTTTCCAGCACAACTTTCATGAATTGGCTATCGATTGTAGCAATCTGCTGTTTGTTCTGGGCTATCTTATCCAAAATGTTTTTATCAGAAACAGCCACCGTATTGCTTAACTCTTGTTGTCCTTTTTCTATATCAAACTGAAGGCGTTTTAGTTCTTCACCTAGTTGCGCTACTTCTGCCGTGCGGTTTTGAACTTCTTGTTGCTGATTGAGATACTGAAGTTGAGAAATTCCACCTTCTTCTGCTAATATCTTCAGCTTATTTAAAATCCCCTCTTGAATGGCTAAACTTGATTTACTATCTTCCAGCTTAATTTGATTTTGAAGCAGTTGTTTTTTTGTCTTTTCTACTTCTAATCGCGCTGCGGAAGACCGAGAGTCTAATTCTTGTTTGGCAACTCGTAGAAGTTGTTGTTCATCAATCCCTACTCTAGAATCTTGACCAGAATTTTTTAATTGAGTGCGGAATAATTCATTTTCTGCTACTAATGCTGCCCGACTTTTCAACAGAAAAGCAGTTTCTTGTGGCAAGTTACTGCGCAAATATAACATTTCCGAGCCATTGGCAGTACTTGCATTCATCAATCGCCGATAAATTTGATTTTCTTTCATTAATGCAAGGCGAATTTTATTCAAAGAATTTAATTCGGCAACAGAGGCTATGGAATCAAAAGTTAGCAGTAAATCACCTGGCTTCACTTCTTGTCCATCTTTTACATTAACTGTTTTCACCACTCCACTCACAGGAGCTTGAACTTCTTTGACTGTTCCTTGGGGTTTTAATTGCCCGGTTGCTGGCACTACTTGCTCAATTTTTGCAAAATAAGTCCAACCAATACCAAAGCAGGCTAGCCCCACTAGTGTAATCATGATTGTACGCGACCAAATGGGAGATTGGCGCAAGACAATAGATTGCTCAAATTCCAGATTGTTTAAGCTAGTTAAAGACTCTTGAGCAGCTTTTTGTTGTTTTGTCAGTATCTGTGAATCGTGCTTCACTCCATTTTTGTGATTGCCGTTTTTGTGATTGCCGTTGAGGTGATTCCCATTAAGTTGAGTCATAACGATTTTGGGTTTTGGATTTTGAATTTTTTGTGGGTTGGGCAATGTTTCCCGATGCCAAAAACCTTTGCCCTCAAGAATGACTAATTACAAGTTTACATCTTGTTGCTGATACAGGTAATAATAATGACCCTTAGTAGCCATTAATTCTTGATGGCTACCTTGTTCTATAACTCTGCTATTATCCATCACAACAATCATATCTGCATTACTGACAGTATTCAGTCGGTGGGTAATAAAAAATACTGTATCACCCTTGAATGCTTTGGCTAAGTTGAGACATATTTGCCGTTCTGTGGGATAATCTAATGCACTAGTTGCCTCATCTAAAACTAATAATTTTGGTCGTTGTAAAACTGAACGAGCGATCGCAATTCTTTGTCGTTGTCCACCTGAAAGTGCAGAACCCCGTTCTCCCACCCGCGTGTTGTAACCGTTTGGTAAGTTCATGATAAACTCGTGGGCGCACGCAACCTGAGCCGCTTCGATAATTTCTTCGGTTGTGGCATCGGGATTAGTTAGGGCAATATTTTCCTGAACGCTGCCGTCAAACAATAATGTCTCTTGAGGAACTACACCAATTTGTCGTCGCAACGAATAAAGTTCCACTTTGGCGATATCATAACCATCAATCAAAATTCTGCCGGACTCCGTTTCGTAAAGTCTCAGCAGTAATTTCATCATCGTACTTTTACCAGACCCACTTTGCCCGACAATGCCGATAAATTTACCTGGCTCAAATTCCAGGTTGACGTTAGAAAGTTGTAGAGGGCCGCTTGTGCCAAACCGGAAGGAAACATTTTCATATTTCACTGCTCCCTTAATCGTAGGTAAGGGTATATTGTAGCGGTCTGTTTCTCCTTCTTGTGGGGTATCGACAATATCGCTTAAACGCTCTAGAGACAAGGCTGTTTCTTGGAAGCTTTGCCAGAGTTGAGCTAAACGTAATATTGGGCTGGTGACATAACCCGATATAATCCTAAAGGCAATTAATTCGCCTAAAGTTAATTCTTGTTGCAGTACTAAATAAGCTCCTACCCACAAAACTAGTAAGCTGCTGAGTTTGTTGAGAAAGTTGCTGGTAGAGTTAGCGAGGGTAGAAGTAACAACGGTTTTAAAACCAGCAGCGACAAACCGGGCGTAACGTTCTTGCCAGGAAAAGCGCGATCGCAATTCGATATTTTGTGCTTTTACTGTTTGAATTCCTGACATCACCTCCACTAGATAAGATTGAGTTTCGGCGTTGCGTTCGGCTTTACCACGTAACTGTCTGCTAATGGTGGGAGAAGCAACTAAAGTGATAATCACAAATATTGGAATTGTGCTTAAGCCTACTAAGGTGAGTTGCCAACTGTAAATCAGCATTACACCGATATAGACCAGCGAAAACAAAGCATCTAATCCGACTGTTAAAGCAGTACCAGTCAAGAATTGGCGGATATTTTCTAGTTCGTTGATGCGAGTGGAAAGTTCACCCACCGGTCGGCGTTCAAAGTAGCGCAGTGGTAAACGTAGTAAGTGGTCAATAATTTGCGACCCTAAACCCATATCGATCCGGTTAGTGGTATCGACAAATAAGTAGGTTCGTAAGGTAGTCAATACTGCTTCAAATAGCCCGACAACTAAGAGCAAAACCCCCAAAATATGTAGTGTACCAATACTATTTTGAGTGATAACTTTGTCGATAATTAACTGAACGACTAAAGGATTTGCCAACGCTGCCAACTGCACGAAAAAAGAAGCGATAAAGACCTCTATTAGGACTCGACGGTGCTTTGACAAGTAGGGTAGAAACCACCGTAAACTAAAACGTTCTTGGGGTGTTTGGTTGGTCGCAGTCAGCAGTAATACCCGAACTTTGGGCGGAAAGTCAGTTGGATCGACATCTAATTGTTCAACCAATTGAGCGGGTTTGCAGCGCACAATTCCTTTGGATGGAACACCCACAACCACGGTATTGGCATCTACTTGATATAAAACGGCAAAATTATCACCGTAGCGAATCAGCGCAGGTGTCGGAATGCGCGTGACTGAAGCGACTGGTAACTCTATCAACTGCGCCTTCAGTCCAATTAACTCTGCCAGGTAAGCAGTAACTTGAAACGATATAGTCCCTTGACGTTTGATTTGCTCAGTTAAGATGCGGCGAACCACCTCTCGACGAAACGGCATTTCTAGGTGCTTCGCGATCATTTGGAAGCAGGCGAAGGCTGAATTTAGTTCTCCTTTACCGCCAAAAAATGGATATTTTTGTTTTGACGCATTCTTTGAGTTTTGGGGGGCTGGCTGTGGAACTATTTCGTCTGATGCGTAGGGAATAATATCTAAGTCGTCAGCGCTATCTCTATCTACTCTGGTTTCAGTTATTGCAAGTTCTATCTCATGACTATCTTCTAAGATCAAATCTGACGGATGTATACCAAGCAAGCGTGCGGGGTTTTGACCGATGACCTGAATTTTATCTCTGTCATCGTCTGGTTCTAGGCGATCGCCAGGTGAAAAATTCGTGACTGTACCACCGCCACTCACAAACCAAACGCTTTTGCTATCCAGTTGGTTAAATGGAGTTTTTCCTGAAGGTAGATAATATATTTTCGCTTGGGGTAAGGCTTTTTCTGCCAATTCTCTGAAATTTAAAGTGGCGATCGCTTGCTTTTGCCAATAGGAAGCGAGAATATCGAAAACTTCTACCAAATAAATGCGGTTCTTCCGAGCTTCCGCAAAAGCTGGGTATGAAGCCAGAAAGCTAAAATATGCCGATGCACTCAAGGTTAAACATACTACTTCGGTAGAAGCGATCGCTGTTTCACAGGCGACATCGCGTAACAAACCAATTTCACCGATAATTTCCCCCGGTTGTAGTAATTTTAGGGTGATTGGCAATTGCGTCTGGGGATCGTATCCCAACAGCCGCACTTGTCCCTCATAAATGATGGTGATGTTTTCCGGGAGACTTTCTTTACCGATGATTTTCTGGCCTATGCGATAGCGCCAGGCTTGCAGTTGTTCTGATAAATTAGCGATCGCTCCATCTGGCAATTTCTCAAACCCTTCTAGGGTGGTGAGAAATTCGGGAAAAGTGTTCTTAATATAAGTCATATAAAACAAGTTAAAGTGAGGAATTAAGTCGAAAATATTAGGGAGTATCTCTTTTACTAACAGTGGCAGTGTTTGGTTTTATGCCAGCAGTGACAAGACTTCTGTGGAATTCAGGTGTTTAAATGTGTAAAAGCACAGAGGGCAAGTTCGTCTAATTGCAGACCTGTATTTATATCACACGGGGACGATTGTTATGCGTTTTTCAAAATAAAGCATACTATAAATAGATCGAGGACAAGTTATCACTTGGTTAACGCTACATAATTTATACAAATAAAATCAATCTTTATTGCAACTATGCAAGATGGATACTTATCATCAAATCAAAATACATAAACGTGGTTGTTAAATTTAGCGCTGTATATTTCACTTTATGATAGTCAACATGAAAATATCACAGATGCTTTTCTAAGTAAATACCCTAATTAAGAATTATGTAATAAAAAAAACTTTAAATTTCTGAATTATTTTTTACAAATTCTCGAATACAGGGATTGACAATATCATTTATGGCGAAAAAACAGGAGTTTTCCTTGTTAAACATCACCTATACCTAATTATGAAATAATTCTCCATCACTTTTTTGCTAGCTTAATTTAATAAAAATTAACTTGAAAAGTAAAGCGGAAGATTTTTTCACCCTAGAGGAATCAACTATTAAATTTATGAAGGAAAGACAATAACTGCCTTCAGTAAATTTACTAGTTTAATTAATAGCGAGTCCATTTAATCACTACGCATAAAACAACCTCATCCCGGTTGCGGCATGAGGTTGTTTTATTTTTCTAAGTAATTACTCGCCTTCAATACTAGGCAAGATTGGCACTCAAATTGACCTGCACAATCACATCGTTGTAATCTTTGTCACCACCATTTGGTAAATCCTCAAAACCAAAGGTGTTATTTCCCAATAGTCGAATGTGATCTACCTTATCTGAATTAGCACCTAAAAATGTGAAGTAAACATTCTTATTGCTATTGCCATTGAGAATCGTATCGGGTCTGCCATCCACAATAATAAATGGTGCAAACAAAGAATTCGGCTCGAAAGTGCCAGTGTAATTTGCACTGCCTTGGTTGCCTACCGTCAAGTCAATGCCTGCAACACGCCCACGCACAGCAGCTTCGGCGTAGCCAGCCTGGCCAACGAGAATATCTGCCGTACCATCGCCATTGGTGTCAATACCACCATTTTCATCAGCCACCTGATAAAAGCCGACAAAGTTATTGTAAGATGCCTCTCTGTTGACTTGAAACTCAGCTGTTACCGATTGTGTCACACTCCGTAAATCAATCAGTTCGCCTTGATATTCGCCTTGCAGACCAGTACCTAAAGATACCTCTTGATTGGTTGGCTGAATATCCACTACCAAATTCTGAAAATTAAGAGAAAATCCTTGAGCTTCTATGTTGTTATTTGTACCTGAGGAAAAAAGCACACTTGAGAAGGGGGTTTTTCCAGACACTACAGCTTGAGTAGTACTGTTGGATACTAGATAAAATCTGAGTTTAGTATCAGAGTTGAATTCTAATATGTTTTTCAGGTCGGCGGGATTAAAACCATTAGGCAAATTGGCAAGAGTGGAGAAAACCACCTTTGAACGCAAAAGAGCCGCTTGTGTATAGCCTTCTGCACCAGGAGCTATGCCGTTAATCCTACCTTCTTCATCGTCAACAGTAAATACATTTAGTTCATTCACCTCTTTAGAGGTGTTGTTTTTAATCTTGACTGAGAGTTTTGCTTTATCATCTTTAATGTTCAGCTTAGTCTTGACACTAAAGATATCACCTGTAATTGTCACTACAGGAGTATTGTCAGCAACCGTAAGTTGAAACACATCACTGGCTTCCTCTCCAGCAATATCCTTAGCTGTGACTTTGATATTCAAACTACCTACGTCCTCATTCTCAGGAGTACCACTGAAGGTAAAGGTAGTAGGATTGAAGTTCAACCAAGTGGGTAGTAGCTCATCATTTTCCAGGGTTGCAGTGTAGGTGAGGATGTCTCCAGCATCCACATCGCTAAAGGTGTCAGCTGGGAGAGTGAAGTTGAAAAGTGTGTCTTCGGTAACTTGTTGGTCTGCAATTTCTTTTACTAAGACTGGAGGATCGTTGACATTATTAATCGTGATTTTAAACACATCACTGGCTTGCTCTCCTGCAAAATCTTGAGCGGTAACTTTGATGTTTATACTACCTACGTCTTGATTTTCAGGAGTGCCACTGAAAGTCCTAGTAGCAGCATCGAACTTCAACCCTGTCGGCAAAGGCGTATCGTCGGGCAGAGTTGCAGTGTAGGTAAGGGTATTTCCGACATCTGGGTCAGTAAAAGTGTCATCTGGTACAGTGAAGCTGAAGAGAATACCTTGAGTGGCTTGTTGGTCTACGATCGCCTTGGACAAGACTGGAGGAGTATCAACAGTGAGTTTAAACACATCACTGGCTGTTTCTCCACCAACATCCTTAGCGGTAACTTTGATGTTTAGACTACCTACGTCCCCATTATCGGGAGTACCACTGAAAGTCTTGGTAGCAGCATCGAACTTCAACCCTGTCGGCAAAGGCGTATCGTTGTCCAGAGTTGCAGTGTAGGTAAGGCTATCTCCGACATCTGGATCGGTGAAAATGTCATCTGGTACAGCGAAGCTGAAGAGAATACCTGGGGTGGCTTTTTGGTCTGCGATCGCCTTGGACAAGAGTGGAGCAGTTAGTACTGAAGCGTAAACTGCCATTACTTCTGGCTGAAATGCCAGAGTTGGAACAATTGTCCCCGTAGAAACTTCCAGTTCCCAGTCACCACCTAATGCAGTACTCCCCGTTAAGTTATCAGACGCCGCTACTACTGCACCTGTCAATTCACTCAGACGTTGTACAAATGCTTTACCTTGCTCTGTTTGCCCGACTTCGCAACCATACAACAGCAGTTGTGCATCTGCACTCAAAACATTTGCCCAGTCCATGAGTTGCCGAGCATAATGGTTAAGGGTTTGGTAGCTGAGTTGACTGTTCCCCAGATAAACTTGCCCTGGTGCGCCGTGAGAAACAATGTGTAGGCTGTTGATTTCCCGATGAGTTCCCAGCACTTGGCTAATTTGTTCAATGCCATTCTGGTCAGGGTCTAAGACTACAACAGAGGTGTTCGGCAATACACCTGCTACCAGACTTTGGTAGTTCTCAACCTGTGAGTCGATGAAAACTAAGTGAGTAGCAGGTATTGGCTCATACAAGTCTTGAGTTGATTGGGTAGCGATCGCCATCGAGATGGTGTCTGACATAATTACTCTTATTAATTAATAGTTTTTTCGTTGCAGCCGTTGTGTGCTATATCCTGGAAATCACGTAGAAGCAGGATTTTTTTGGCATAGCCAAGGAGTCAATTATTAAACTGATATAAGAATCATATTTGATATCTGAACAAGATTTTAGATAAAATCCTGATAAAACCGGCTTTTCAGTCTCAGGATGTTTTCAAAAATTAAATTGGAATCTTAATATAAATATAAAAAGCTAATGGTAAACTTCAGTAAATATACTGCCTAAACTTTCGGCTCGATATTACCATACCATCAATAATAATAAATGGCGCAAACAGAGAATCAGCTTTGAAAGTCGCGGTGTAATTAACTGTCTTTTGGTTATTCACCGTCAAAAAATGCCTGTAACACGCTGATGCACAGGTTTAGGACTGATGCAAAGGTTTTATTGGCGATCGCATTTATACATATATGATCCCATGTAATCGCCATGCAGAAAACAACCTCACCCCGCAACCGGGATGAGGTTGTATTATTTTTCTAAGTAATTACTCGCCTTCGAGCTAGGCAATATTGACACTCAAATTGATCTGCACAATCATATCGTTATAATCTTTATCACCACCATTGGCTAAATCTTCAAAACCAAAGGTGTTATTTCCCAACAGTCGAATGTGATCTACCTTATCTGAGTTAGCACCCAAAAATGAGAAGTAAATCTTCGGATCGTTATTGGCATTATTATCAAGAAACTTATCCGCTTTACCATTGATAATAATAAAGGGTGCAAATAGCGAATCAGTTCCGAAAGTGCTGGTAGATGTTGCCGAACCTTGATTGCTTACCGTCAAGTCAACGCCTGTAACACGTTTACGCACAGCGGCTTCGGCATAACCTGCTTGTCCAACGAGAATATCTGCTTTACCATCGCTATTGGTGTCAATGCCACCATTCTCATCAGCCACCTGATAAAAACCGACAAAGTTATTCAATGCAGCTTCTCTATAAACCTTAAAGTCAGCCTTTACCGATTGTCCTACACCCCGTAAATCAATCAGTTCGCCTTCCTTTTTGCCTTGCAAATTTGTACCCAAAGATATTTCTTGATTTGTTGCCTGAACCGTTACAGCGAAATCTTGGAAGTTGAGAGAAAACCCTTCCTCTTGTGTGTTGGTATTTGTGGCTGAGGAAAAAACGACACTTGAAAAAGAGGCTTTTCCAGACAGTACAGCCTGAGTAGTACTGTTGGATACGCTATAGAATCGGAGTTTGGTATCAGAGTCAAATTCTAAGACGTTATTCACATCGTCATGCTTGAAACCCTTGGGCATATTAGCAAGGGAGAAGAAAATCACCTTGGAGCGTAAAAGAGCAGCTTTTGTATAGCCTTCTGCACCAGGAGCTATGCCATCAATCTTACCTTCATCATCATCAACATTAAATACACACAGTTCATTCACCTGTTTAAAAGTGCTGGTTTTAATTTTGATGGAGATTTTTGCTTTATTGCCTTTAGTCTTCAGCTTAGTCTTGACACTAAAGATATCGCCTGTAATTAATGTGAATAGAGTAGTAGGAGTATTTTTATCGGCAACTCCAAGTGTAAATATATCACTAGCTTCCTCTCCAGCAATATCTTTAGCAGTGACTTTGATGTTTAGATTACCTACATCCTTTTTTGTCGGAGTCCCACTGAAGGTAAGGGTAGCAGGATCGAACTTTAACCAAGTAGGCAGTAGGTCATCATTTTCTAGAGTTGCAGTGTAAGTCAGGGTATCTTCAACATCTGCATCGCTAAAGGTGTCAACTGGAAGGGTGAAATTGAAGACACTATCTTCGGTGGTTTCTTGGTCAAGAATTTCATTTGCCACCTCTGGCGCATGATTGAAAGGCGTACTAAACAGCGCCACCGCCGAGTCATCATATCCAGCAGTATAAAGGTATTTGCCATCGGAGCTGAGAGTTACAGAAGCCGCACCACCAAGTCCATCGACACCATCTGTATCATCTTTTTGAACTTCAACAAAACTTAGTTTGCCTGTGGTTGTATCCCGTTCAAACACAGCTACGGCCGAGTCATCATATCCAGCAGCATAGAGGTATTTTCCATCGGGGCTGACTGTGACAGAATAGATACCACCAAGCCCATCGACACTACTGATACCATCTTTTTGAACTTCCACAAAACTCAGTTTGCCTGTGGTTGTATCCCGCTCAAACACAGCTACAGCCGAGTCATCATATCCAGCAGCATAGAGGAATTTTCCATCGGGGCTGACTGTGAGGAATTCAGCACCACCAAGTCCATCGACACCATTTGTATCATCTTGTTGAACTTCTACAAAACTTAGTGCGCCTGTGGTTGTATCCCGCTCAAACACAGCTACAGCCGAGTCATCATATCCAGCAGCATAGAGGAATTTTCCATCGGGGCTGACTGTGAGGAATTCAGCACCACCAAGTCCATCGACACCATTTGTATCATCTTGTTGAACTTCTACAAAACTTAGTGCGCCTGTGGTTGTATCCCGCTCAAACACAGCTACAGCCGAGTCATCATATCCAGCAGCATAGAGGAATTTTCCATCGGGGCTGACTGTGAGGAATTCAGCACCACCAAGTCCATCGACACCATTTGTATCATCTTGTTGAACTTCTACAAAACTTAGTGCGCCTGTGGTTGTATCCCGCTCAAACACAGCTACAGCCGAGTCATCATATCCAGCAGCATAGAGGAATTTTCCATCGGGGCTGACGGTGAGGGATTTAGCACCACCAAGCCCATCGACACCATTTGTATTATCTTTTTGAACTTCCACAAAACTTAGTTTGCCTGTGGTTGTATCCCGCTCAAATACCGCTACAGCCGAGCCACTATATCCAGATGCATAGAGGAATTTTCCATCGGGGCTGACGGTGAGGGATTTAGCACCACCAAGCCCATCGACACCATTTGTATTATCTTTTTGAACTTCTACAAAATTCAAGATTTTCTGCGTCATATTTCCCTTGAGATTGCAAAATAGTTTGTAAAAGTAATATTCTTTTCTAGTAAAAGAGAAGAATGTACTATATAGCTTATTGTCTGATTTTTATTCAAGCCTCAGTAGATATACTAAGTATTTTCCAGATTGCGACTGATGTCAGGGCTTGAATGGCGATTGAATTTATACATAGATAGTTAAAGTTATTCCCCACAAATAAAACAACCCCATCCCGGAAGCGAGATGAGGTTGAAAGTTATAACTATTTCTGCAAATTAAATGAATTTCAGATGTCTACAATAGCTCGATCTATACAAGCCCTCATCTTTTCAGCTAGAGTTCGGGCATGGGGTTCTCTAAAAATAGAGTCGTGGTTTCCTGGGACATTTTGAATATCCAAATCTCCCAAGACCATTTCACTCCAACCCATTTTGGGGTCAACCTCCCGTTTTTCCAATGCATTGCGCTCATCTGCTCGGAATACAGTGACTCGACCTGGATAAGCTTTTAGAACGTATTCTCTAGCTGCCTGTTTATTGGCCTCTTCGATTGTTAATTTCCGGTAGTTATAAGGTACAGTCCGCCAGATTCTTAAGGAAAATTTAAAGATAAATTTTCGGAACTTCTCTTGAAGTTTATACTTCAGCCAAGAACTTTTATTTCTTATTTGCTCAAGTACGTAATTAGTCCCAAGTTTTGTCAGGTTGTCCCAATGCTGAGAAACTCGCTTTTCTAATGGCGCTTGTTTAATATAATTTGGGCCAGTGGTATCAAATAAAGCTAACAAAGCTACTTTTTGACCTTGCTTTACGAGTTGTTGAGCCATTTCCCAAGCTACTAGTCCGCCAAAGGAGGAGCCACCCAAAAAATAAGGGCCTTCAGGTTGAATAGTTTGTATTTCTTTGATGTAATGAGCCGCCATTTGTGCAAGCTTGGTAAAGGGAGCTTCTTTGCCGTTTAATCCTCGTGCTTGTAGTGCATAAAATGGCTGATTTTCACCTAAATGAAGTGATAAATCTCGGTAGTAGAGAACACTTAAACCAATTGCATGGATGCAAAACAGAGGTGGCTTAGAACCGTTGGGCTGCATTGGTACTAGTGATGACCAAGGCATCGGTTTTTCTGAGTTGATACTAGTATTACTCTCAACCTGATTATGGCTTTCTGGCAAAAACCCTTGCTGGCGAATAAAATTAGTTAATTGCTCAATGGTTGAAGATTGCAAGAGAATAGCTAAGGGCAGATTTAAACCAAATGTCTTTTCAATCTGAGAAAACAGGTGTACTGCAAGTAGTGAGTTTCCACCCAAATCAAAAAAGTTGTCTTTTATGCCAATAGGATGAATACCTAAAAGATTTTCCCAGATTTTAGTTAACTGAAGTTGTAATGGATCTTCTGCTGTGGCAAATATTTTTTCTATTTTAGAATTAGTTAGATTCAGCGCAGATAAGGCTTTGCGATTGACTTGGTTATTAGCATTCAATGGCAGAGAATCAACTATGAAAAAGGCAGAAGGCAACAAATGTTCAGGTAACTTTTGCTGGAGAAAACTCCGCAGTTGCTCACTTCCAAAAGTCTCTCCTTGTTCGGGGACAACATAAGCAACTAAACTTTTATCTCCAAGAACATCTTCTTTGGCAATCACCACAGTTTTTTGTACGCCTGGATATTGACCCAAAATTGTTTCAATTTCAGCCAACTCAATGCGAAAGCCGCGAATTTTTACCTGATTGTCTAAGCGGCCTAAAAACTCAATATTGCCGTCACTTAAGTAGCGTCCTAAATCACCAGTTCTGTAAAGGTATGCTCCAGATTCGCTGCTAAAGGGATTGGGGATAAATTTCTCAGATGTTAATTCGGGACGCTTAAAGTAGCCTTGGGTAACACCGATACTGCTGATGTAGATTTCACCAGTTACACCAATAGGGAGGAATTGCGATCGCCGATCGAGGATGTAGATTTGGGTATTGGCGATCGCTTTTCCTATGGGAATTTCTGACCGAGTGTTACTGGCTTCGGTGGCAGTTTCCGGATCGTAAACCGTGGCTGTTAAAGTTGTTTCTAGCGCTCCATAAGCATTCAGCCAGCGTACTTGCTTGCCAACTTTTTCTACCCAAGTTAGATAAGCATGGCGTGAGACTTTTTCACCACCAACCATAACTAAGCGCAAGCTGGCTGGTAAGCTTTGGGGAGACACAGATAGCTCCTTGACTAACTCATACCAAAAAGACGTGGCTAGATTAACAACAGTAATTTGTTGTTGAGCAATGAATGGGAAAAACTGCGTCGTCGATTGCATCTCCTGAGATTGGAGAATTGCAGTAGCACCAGTAATCCAAGTGGGAAAGAGTGATTCAATGAAAGTATCGCAACTGATATTAGGTATGAGTAGTAGGCGATCGCTCTGGGTCAACTCCCAAGTTTCGCTAATTGCTAAGCTGTGGCTGACAAGATTATCGTGGGTAATAGCTATACCGTTGGGTTTTCCATTGGAGCCGGACACATACATTACACAAGCGAGAGTCCGATCTGTGCCATAACTTTCTGGATTTTCAGTCACGTGTACGGCAATAACTTCCCAATCACTATCCAAACAGATAGCTTGTGCTTGATGCTCAGAGAGCTTCTTAACTAATGAGCTTTGGGTTAACACCAAAGATATTTGGGCATCTTCTAAAATGACAGTCAGACCATCTTGCCCAGATGTTGGAGCGATCGGTACGTAAGTTCCACCGACTTTCAAAATACCCAACAGCCCCACAATCATCTCCAGGGAAGGCTCTAGATAAAGACCAATGAGTACCCCCGATTCTACCCCTAAAGTTTGCAAATAGTAGGCTAGTTGATTTGCCCGGTGGTTAAGTTCCTGATAAGTTAATTGCTGATTTTTAAAACTGACTGCAATATTATTTGGAGTTCTTTTAGCTTGAGTTTCAAACCACTGATGTATACAAGTATGCTGGGGATAATCAGCTAGTTTGCTATTCCACTCAACTAACAATTGATGTTGTTCGGGTGCTGTCAACAGGGGTAATTCAGCAATCGGGCGATCGGGATTAGCAACAATACCTTCGAGTAAAGTTTTGAAGTGTCCCAACATCCGCTCTATGGTACTGGCATCAAACATCTCGGCATTGTAATCAAATACCATGCCTAGACCATTATCCTGTTCCCGCAAGACCAATGTTAAATCGTATTTGGTTTTGCCATGATAGATGTAGCCAAATAAAGAAGTGATAGTCAAATCAGGTAGTTGCACTGATGCCATGCCACGACCATTCGACCAAGGAGGATTGAGGGAGAATTTTACTTGAAACAGTGGCGAACTATTGCGACTTCGCTGTTCTGGTTTAAGTTCTTCAATTAGCTTCTCAAAGGGTAGGTCTTGATGGGTATAAGCTTCTAAACAATCCTTACGCACTCGCTCTAATAATTCTCGGAAAGTTGGATTTCCTGCAAAGTTACTCCGCAGTACAAGAGTATTAGAAAAAAATCCAATCAGCCCCTCGGTTTCAACTTGTCCTCGACCTGCACTTGCAAAGTTAATTAGTAGGTCTTCTTGTCCAGAATAACGGTAGAGCAATAGCTCGAATGCTGCCAATAGAGTCATGAACAGGGTGACACTCCATTTTTGACTCAGGTCTGTCAGGGCATGGTTCAGCGCCTTTGATAGCAGCAAGGCAGCGCGATCGCCTCGATAGGTTTGCACTCCTTGAGGACGGGGGCGATCGTAAGGTAAATCAATGATCGGTAAATTGCCTTCTAGCTTTTGCTTCCAGTAATTTACCTGTGACTCTAAAACCTCTCCCTGGAGCCATTGATATTGCCAATTGGTAAAATCAGCATACTGCACTGGTAAGGGAGTTAAAGGAGAAACCTTTCCTGCTGATAATGCTTTATAGATGGTAGTGAGGTCTTGATAGAACAGATCGGACGAAGCTCCATCACAAACTATGCAGTGCATATTCCAAATTAGCAGATGTTCGCGATCGCTCAATCGCAGCAGTAACACCCGCAAAATTGGCCCATTGGCTAAATCAAAAGGTTGATGAGCTTCTTTAGTTGCCAGTAGGTGAGCTTCCGCCTCTCGTTGTTCATCTGGTACTTGCCGCAAGTCAATTATTGGCAGTGTCAAGGAAACATCGGTGGCGATGACTTGAGTGGGTTTTCCATTCACTGCTGGAAAAGTTGTCCGCAGAACTTCATGGCGACGGACGACTTCTCTTAAACTTTTCTCTAAGACAGCAACATTCAGATTCCCCGTAAAACGCACCACAACTGGCATATTATTTGAGGAACTATCAGGTTCAAACTGATGGAGGAACCATATCCGTTGCTGACCAAAGGAAAGCGGCAAGTTGCCATTCCGTTCACAAGCGACAATTGGGGGAATCTGTGAACTGGCGGCTGTGTTAATTTGTCGGAGAAAGTTGATGATTTCGGCTTTTTGAGTTTTTAACTCGGTTAGCAATTCTGGTGTGAGACTATCTTTTGCCGCCCGATAGCGTAAGCGTTCGCCCTCTAGCCAAAGTTTGACATCGCGCTGACGTAGCTCAGATAGTAGTTCATCTAATGTTTTCATAGCTCACCTTCCTCGTAATCATCAGCTGTTTCACTCTCAGCAGCCTGAACACCTTGGGCTGCCCACCGCAGAGTTTCCACTCGTTCAGCCAAATCTGCTACCGTTGGTAATTCAAATAAATTGGACATCAAAATTTCTGCTTGCAACGCTTGGCGCATTCGAGAAATCACTTGAATTCCTAGTAGAGAATACCCACCTAATTCAAAAAAGTTGTCGTTAATCCCAACCTGCTTGACATTAAGAACTTGTGCCCAGATATCTGCAATCTGCTGTTCAATGGGAGTGCGAGGCGCTACATAATTTGCCTCCAGTTCCGGGCGGGAAGCATCAGGCTGCGGCAATGCCTTGCGATCGACTTTGCCATTGGGGGTTAACGGCATCGCTTCTAGTGCCATAAAAATCGTTGGCACCATAAAGTCAGGAAGTTGTTGTTTCAAGAATCGACGCAATTGCGAAATCACTTCCAAGCTATCTTGACCAGTTTCGGCAACAATATAACCGACTAAACTAGTCTCATTCGGAATGTCTTCTCGAACAATTACAACAGCTTCTTTTACGCCTGGATGTTGCAGGAGTGCGGTTTCAATTTCACCCAATTCTATGCGGAAACCACGCAATTTTACCTGATAGTCGATACGACCCAAGTATTCAATATGTCCATCTGGTAAATAGCGAGCTAAATCCCCAGTTTTGTATAAGCGCGATTCAGGGTTTGGGCTGAAGGGATTAGAAATAAATCTTTCAGCAGTCAGTTCGGGACGATTTAGATATCCCCTTGCTAGTCCTTCGCCACCAATATACAACTCACCTGATATACCAATGGGAACGGGTTGTAAATGGGAGTCTAAAATGTAGATTTGCGTATTAGCTAGAGGGCAACCAATGCCTATAGGTTTATTTGCCGTTGTCACCTTGTAGCCTGTTGACCAAATCGTTGTTTCTGTAGGCCCGTACAGGTTCCACAGACAAGCTCCCTTGGGTAATAATTGATTTGCGAGGTCTTTAGGTAAGGCTTCACCTGTGGAAATCATCTTGAGTTGAGGACTACCTTGCCATCCGGCTGCCAGTAGTAGCCGCCAAGTAACTGGTGTCGGTTGCATAAAGGTTGCCCCGGAGGTGGTTAGCGCTTTTAACAGTTGTGTCCCGTCAGCCGCAACTTCACGGCTTACCAATACCAACTTCGCACCTACAGACAGGGGTAGAAAAATTTCTGAAACGGCAATATCAAAGGATAGGCTAGTAACAGAGAGGAGAGTATCTTCAGCAGTTAAACCGGGTTCTTGAGCGATCGCATTCAGCAGATTAACAGCACTTTGATGTTGAATTTGAACGCCTTTCGGTTGACCTGTCGAGCCAGATGTATAGATGACGTAGGCTAAGTTATTAGCAGTGACGTTAGGTGTTGGGTTATCTAACCCGTAATCTGTGGATTGCCAGTTGCTATCAAGGCAAACAATCTTTGCGTGATGATTGGGTAGCCCCGACTTTAGCTTCTCTTGCGTTAGTAGCACTGACACCTGAGCATCTTGCAGCATGAAAGCTAAACGTTCTTGAGGATAAGCATAATCTAATGGTACGTAGGCTCCCCCGGCTTTGAGAATGCCTAAAACTCCTACAACCATTTCCAAGCTGCGATCGACACACAGACCAACCAGAACTTCTGAGCCGACTCCTAAGCTTTGGAGATAATGGGCTAGTTGATTGGCTCGCTGATTGAGTTCGCGGTAGCTAATTTGTTCATTTTCAAAAACTACAGCGATCGCATCTGGAGTCTTTTCCACTTGAGTTTCAAACAGCTGGTGAATGCAGATATCTTGGGGATAAGCTGTTTGAGTATTGTTCCATGCTGCTAATAACTGTTGCTCGACTGCTGGCAAAATTGGCAATTTAGCAATAATTTGATTAGGGTTAGCAACTATACCAAATAACAAAGTTTCAAACTCTGCCATCCGGCGGCGGATAGTATCAGCGTCAAATAAATTAGTGTTGTACTGACATTCCAGAATAAGTTCACCATGCGATTCCGTAGCATTGATAAACAGTTCAAAATTCTCGAAGGCGCGGGGATTGGAGAAAAATTCTACTTCTAAATCGATAAACGGAAGTCGATCGCTGTCTAAGGCTTGATCGACATTAAATATAATTGGTACTAAGGGAATGCGGCTGGAATCCCGTGGCAATACTAATTTTTTGACCAGACTGCCAAAGGTAAATTGTTGATGGTCATAAGCATCTAAGACAGCCGATCGCCGCGTTTGCAAGTAGTCGCTGAAAGATTTTTCGCCATTAATCTGGCTACGCAATGGTAGTAAATTTACACAGTGACCTACAAGATTATATTGCCCTAAAGCAGCTTGTCCGGCGGCTGGAATACCTACAACTAAATCGTTTTGTCCTGTTAATCGGTGCAGCCAGACCTCGAATCCTCCCAGGATCGTAGTCATAAAGCTACAACCGAGTTTTGTTCCTAGTTGTTTCAGGTTGGCAACTAATTCGGGATTTAAATGCCAATCTTCGCGGGCGGCATTAAAGGTTCTGAGTGGGGGACGGGGGCGATCGCTAGGGAAATCCAGTACAGGTACAGAGTCAGCGAATTGTTGTAACCAGTATTGTTCTGTGGCGATCGCTTCTGCACTATCCGCCTCTTCTTCCTGCAAAATCGCATATTCACTTAAGTAGTCTGGTTCTTCTAATTCAGGAACAATACCCTGTTGCAAGCCAGAATAAAATTTACCCAAATCTGGCATCAGTACTGCCCAAGACCAACCATCACAAATAATATGATGGGCTGTCAAAATAGCTAGATGCTCCTGCGGCTGCAATTTGACAATTTTTGCCCGAAATAGAGGCCCATGTTCCAAATCAAAAGGTTGCTCTACCTCTTGTCGCAAGATACTAGCTAATTTTTCCTGTTTTTGCTGTGGTTCTAGGTTAGACAGTTCAATAATAGGAATTTCAATTTGCCGAGAAGCAACAATGCAGAGTGTATTGCCATCGGTACTAAAAGTTGTCCGTAGTGCTTCATGACGTTGTACTAACTTTTCCACCGCAGATTGGAAAAGTTTGACATCAAGTTTGCCTTTTAGTCGCAGAGATTGAGACTCATTATAAGCACAATTAGCAGCATCACCCATTTGCACAGAAGCCCAAATTTCTTTTTGTGATTCTGTGGCGGGGGCGGTTAGAAGTAATTCTCCATCTGCAAATGGATCAAAATCAACCGCAGTTAATGTCGATTGGTAATCTACAGGTGATAAGGTCATAAAACTCTATTATTTTCTCAGTTTATTGAATGTGGATAAATCTAAATCTTTTTTAGATTCCTGACTTTAAATACCTTGTTTAGCTAAGATTGTAGATTTTAAATAATTACGTGCGGGGACTTCTACGTATCTATATGTCAATGATGCAGCCAATAAAACAATCATAAGAAATACTCCTAAAGATGTCAACGATTGATATTCTGTGAATTCTTTGCCAAAAACATCGTGAAATTTATAAAGCCAGAAAAATTTTAACAATTCTTGAACAAACCAATGAACCATATAAATTGAGTAAGAGATAGTGCCGATATATAGCATTAACTGGGAATTGAGAAACTTTGAAATTATACTTTTATTGTTGATAGATACAGATAAAATCAGTAGAGAAAAAGCTGGTAAAATTAGCCAATCATGAATGTTACGAGAATGATGCCAGTAGTAATGCATAATCAAAATTATCCAAGTTATAGCTATAACTGCCAGGAAATTAAGATTAAAATACTTTTGATAATTACCTCTATGATAAATTTTATAGGTTATAATACCAAGGATGCATTCTAGCCCACATCTAGCTATCGAAGGTATACCAATAATCGTATCTAAATTTCCACGGGTAAAGGTGATTAGTAGTAATATACAAAAAAGAGTAGAAATATAAATTATCAAATCGTTTTTGAATTTATTTTTTAATAAAAGTAATAATAAAAATGGAAATATACAGTAAATGAAAAACTCTACACTTATTGACCAAGCTGGCTCATTCCAATAGGTGTTACACCATAATAAAGGTAAGCACTTGAAGTCAAATGCTTGGAGAAAAAAAATATTGGAAAAAAGAGCCGTTAAGTTAAATTTACCAGTAAAAGCAGAAGTGTTTAGGAAAAGTAATTTTACAACCTCTAATCCAACAAATAGAAAAATAATAAATATATGCAGAGGATAAATTCTCGCAAAACGCGAGAATAAATATGAACGATAGTTCTTTAAACTGACTTTCAAACAAAAAGTATCGGCATAAACGTGGGTCATGATAAAACCACTCAGAATAAAGAAAAAATCAACCCATAAATATCCATTTTGAAAAAAATTAGTATAGGTTGACAAAGTTGAACCTGTTATCGGTAAACCGTAGTAAGAAAAATGGTGTACAACAACAACCAAGGCTGCAATACCGCGTAAAGAAGTGAGCGATTTGATGTGTTTATACATTGAGATTTTTGGTTTTAGTTTCTATCTATAGCAATTTTATTTAAATTGTAAATTCTTTTTTTAAATTAGATGCGTAGTTGATTTATTTTGGTTAACCGAGGATGTAAAAAGCACTTATTTCGGTATAAAAACAAGCTACGCAAAGTATCTAGAAGAAAAGATTTCACAAATGAGTTAGAATGGCTATAGAACACCAATTCATTATTCAGGCTAGTTAATAATTAGTCATTTGAGAAAATTAGATTTTTTCACAATCTTGTTGATAAATTGCTTTAACTTCCCCTCAATAGATTTTAGTTTTAATACACCAGAGCGCAGGATCATAAATTTACTTTTCGGTCGGCGATCGGATAGAAGACCCAGAGCAAAAATTTTGAGCCGATCTTTCAAAGCAGATTTATCTGGTGGAGTGGGTTTTAATCCCAGTCTGCGTAAGTAGCTGTTGACCTGATATATTCTGGCTTTGAGATCGTAAGGTCGCAGATAAAAGAGGATACTCAAAGCTACAGAAACATTATTACCATTTTTGGCCCAATGGGGTGCCAATATCGGATGATGGAGTCCCTTACCTGGTTGCAAATGATAAACAGTCGCTTTACTCTGATTCTCCTCTTTATAATTTGCTACGTTCAGGTCGCCTACATAAAATTTTTCAATTTCCTCTTCGCTCAGTACAGAACGATCGCTTTGATTGAAGAGGCTCATATCTTTCTTGCCCTGAATTTGAAACAGGAAATTCAACTCACTATCGATATGATAAGGTGTAATAGAATTTGGGGAACCAATAAAGATGTAAGCACCTAGCCACGTCATCTGCTGCCGAAGGGGTTTACCTGTAAGAGTTTCGAGTTCAGTTATAATCTGGTTGACCAAGGCAGCATATTCTGGGTCTACTTGAACATCTTCAAGCATGACCCAAGAATCCGATTCACCGATATGTGCGATCGCCTCGTTAATTTGCTTGATTCCAGGTCGCTGATTCCACTTTTGCTCAACAGGGACTTTGCTGATATAAGACTGGATTTTATTTGTTCTACCCTGACTTAGCATGGTATTTGCAAGCTCAACTAAGCGGGGGATCTCAAATAAAGGATGTCCTGCAAGGTTGTGCGAAAACATGAAGTGAGAAGAGTTGAAGTTTTCCCGGAAGTTTGAAACATCAGTTTCAATGATTTGTTCGGGAAGCTTCGGATCGGACTTAATAGAACTCGGTTCAAGTAGATTATCAACTGACATACAAAAATGGATGAGTATTTACTATTTGCAAAAATTACTAACGCTTACTACACTTTCTATGCACTTGATTTTTTAAAGTACTTCAGGAAACACTTGCGACTTGTAAATATTTCCCAGGACGCTCAATATCGGGAATATACCAGGCTGGATTTCCTTGAGGATCTCGTCCTAATTTGGCATCAGGTTGCGGAGGACGATTACGTAAACTGTTATTGGTTTCGCGGTTTGTTACTTCTATAGGCGGTGCAGACAAGAAGCCAGCAGACTGCATTTCGGCAATACTTTCTTTAAAGGCTGCCATTACGCAAGCCAGATCGGCTTCGGAATGGGCTGTTGTCAAGAAGCAAGGACGGTGATCCCAAGTATGCACTCCCTTATCCCGCAACAAGTAAAACAGTAAATCTCCGTAGGGAAACTCTGGTAAAGACTTCACCATGAACAGGGAGCCGAAATTATAAGCTGTAAACGGAGCCTGAACTTGCTGGAAATAACCCATGAGTTCCGCTACAAACTTATCGGTTCTGGCATTTAGATTTTGCTGCAAGCTGGGGCCACTCTGTTTTAAATGTTGAAGTACTGCTTTGGCGGCTGCTAGTGCTAAAGGATGGCGGACGAAAGTGCCGGCGAAGTAAGTCACGCCTACTTCTGGAACGGAGTCATCGCCAAACTGCCAAAAGCCACCATCTAAAGCATCCATATATTGTGATTTGCCAGCAATGACTCCAATTGGTAGCCCACCGCCCACAATCTTACCGTAGGTCGCTATGTCCGCCTTGATACCGAAATGTGCTTGAGCGCCACCTGGATGAATTCTGAATCCGGTAACGATTTCATCAAAAATCAGGGCAATACCAGCTTCTTCCGTGAAATCACGCAATTGCTGAAGGAATTCTTTAGGCTGGTATTCAGGACGACGGCTTTGCACAGATTCCACCATCACTGCTGCTAACTCATCAGCCCGACTTCTGAGGATTTCTAGAGACTCAGGCGAATCATAGTCCACCACCAAAATGTTCTCTACCATTTCCGGTGGGATACCAGGAGCAGCAGGAATTGACCGGAGTTTCTTTGTACCTCGAACAATTACTTCATCCAAAATACCGTGATAAGCTCCAGAAAATATGGCAATCAAGTTACGTCCTGTGATGGTGCGTGCCATCCGCATCGCTCCTAGAACCGCTTCCGAACCTGTGTTGCAAAAAGCTGCTCGGTCAAAGTTGGTCAACTCACACATCAGCTTTGCCACTTCTCCAACTAAGGGAGTTTGCGGCCCAATTTCCATACCGAGTTTCAGTTGTGCTTCAATTGCTTCAGTAATGAAAGGTGGCGACCAACCAAACAAATTCAAGCCAAAGCCATTGCTTAAATCGACATATTCATTGCCATCAACATCCCAAAGTTTAGAACCTGAAGAACGAGACGCCACGATGGGGTAAACCATCTCTTTCATCGTCGGGTTAAACCCGGAAACAGTTCTTGGGTCTGCCAGATAAGGGCGATGAGTTTGAGTATATTCTTTGGATTTTTGAGTCCGTTTTGTATATCTTTGGATAATTTTATCTAGATGAGTGCGTTGTTGGGCTGTCAAAGTTTTAGTCTGGGTCTTTTCAATTCGAGCAGCCGCACCAAATGCCTTTTTAGCACCATTTGACTCTGTTTCTACTGATGCTGATTCTTTGCTGGTTTGGGTTGAGGGGACAGATACAGCATTTTGTGGCTTGACACCATTATTTTGAGATATCGCCGCAGGTACAACTGGGACTGTTACAGATTGACTGCTATTCCCCAATAGCGCCAATTGCTGGCTCATAATTTGTAGCTGCTGATTAATCACACTTTCTAGGATGCTACTAGATGCAGCAGGTTGTAGGGAAATCTTAGGTGCAGATCCATTCGATCCATTTGTATGAACTTCATGAACTACCAAAGTGCTTGTAGGTGTAGGTTCTGACAAGGGTACTTCTGGAACGATATCTGCAACGGTTTCTGTTAATCCTAATGCGGATAAAGTTTCGGGAGACAAGGCTGAATTGATAAAGTCAGCCAGTGTTCCTAAATTGGGGTAAATTTCTAGTAACTGCCTAAGTGTGACTTTGACTTGAAATTTTTTCTTTAACGCTAGCCCGACTTGTGTCAGAGATAAGGAATCTAATCCCATTTCTAAAAATGTTATCGAGTCGTCAACACTAGCAATTTCCAATCCTGAAGTTTCTTCGATAATTTGTTTGAGCAGAGGAATAAGTTTTTGCTGAGGAGATGTTGTCATAATTTGGGTCTTTTCTAATAATTGAGGATTTAAAAGTTTGGGAGTTGCTGCACGATTGCGATGAGGTGGAGGATCGATCCAGAAGCGTTGGCGTTCAAAGGGATAAGTAGGTAGAGGAATTCGTTGTCGCGTTTCCCTTTGATAGAAGTTGCTCCAGTCAATAGATACTCCTGCTAACCACAGTTGTCCTACTGCTTTGAGTAATGCCGTCCATTCGGCTTCGTTTTCGGCGTTATCACCTAAAGAAGGAATCGCAATCTGTTGTTTAATATCTTTTGCTTGTTGGCGGGCTAAGGTCGTAGTTGTGATTCGCGGCCCCACCTCTAACAGTAGGCGTTCTGGCTGCTGCCATAGAGTTTGTACGCCCTCTGCAAATCGCACAGTCTGACGTAGATGTGTAGCCCAATACATCGGATCGGTTGCTTGCTGGGTTGTAATCCAGTCGGCGGTAACTGTGGATACAAAGGGAATTTGGGGTGGCGATAATTTAACTTTCCTAACTACCTCAGCAAAAGGGGCTATGATGCTATCCATCATTGGGGAGTGGAAAGCGTGGGAAGTGTGTAAATGGCGACAGATAACTTCTTCGCTTTCTAATTGTTTTTGAAGAGATGCGATCGCCTCTGTGGGGCCAGAAACTACACACAGAGAAGGGCCATTAATTGCAGCGATCGCTAGTTCTGCACTCAATCGCGGCTCTACCTCTTTGGCTGGTAAGCGCACTGAGAGCATAGCTCCTGCCGGTAACTCCCACATTAAGCGACCGCGAGTTGCAACCAACATCAGCGCATCTTCTAAGGTGAATACACCTGCAATACAGGCGGCGACAAATTCGCCAATACTGTGACCAATCATGGCTTGGGGCTTGACTCCCCAACTTTGCCATAGTTGCGCTAAAGCGTATTCAATGACGAATAGTGCTGGTTGGGTAAAGCAGGTTTGTCGCAATGAGATAGCCGCAGTTTCGCGCTCGCTCGGTGCTGGATAGATGATTTCTCGTAAATCCTTGCCCAACAAAGGCTTAAGCATTTCAGCACATTCATCTACAGCTTCCTGGAATACAGGTTCGTGGTTGTAGAGATTCAGTCCCATGTTCACATATTGCGATCCTTGTCCGGGGAACATGAAGACAACGGCTGGATTGCGGATTTCTGTATGACGGGTATTTACTTGATTTGAATCTAAAGATTGCAGGGCTGCGATCGCATCTGTGATATCGTGACAAACTATACTACGTCGGTAATTAAAAGCTTTGCGCCCGCGCTGTAAAGTATAAGCTACATCAGCTAAGTTAATTTCGGCATTATATTGTAAATGTTGCTGCAAATTTGCTGTTGCAGCCTCTAAAGCTTGACTAGTTTTTGCCGAGAGCAACAATAGCTGTTGTGGGCGAGAAAATCCTGAACTTTGGATTTGTGGCGCTTCTTCTAGCACGATATGAGCATTAGTCCCACCGACACCAAAAGAACTCACGCCGGCTCGTCGCAAAGTTTCACCCTCCGACCATTCAGCTAGTTTGGTATTTACATAGAAGGGGCTGTTGGCAAGGTCAATTTTGGGATTGGGAGCCTCAAAATTTAGACTTGGTGGGATCTTTTTATAATGCAGGGCAAGAGCGGTTTTAATTAACCCTGCTACTCCAGCCGCTGCAACTAAATGTCCGACATTGCTTTTAAGAGAACCGATCGCACAAAATTGTTTAGCATCTGTATGTACCCGAAATGCTTGCGTCAGCGCTTCAATTTCAATCGGATCGCCTAAAGGTGTAGCTGTGCCGTGAGCTTCAATATAAGAGATGGTTTCTGGGTGAAAGTTAGCGTAAGCTTGCGCCATTGCAATGGCCTCTGCTTGTCCGTCTACGCTGGGAGCGGTAAAGCTCACCTTATCAGCGCCGTCATTATTGATACCAGAACCTCGAATTACGGCATAGATGCGATCGCCATCATGGAGTGCATCTTCTAAACGCTTGAGGACAACTACTCCTGCGCCATTATTGAACATTGTGCCCTGAGCGTTGGCATCAAAGGGACGACAATGCCCATCTCCAGAGAGCATACTGCCTTCTTGTGCCACATAACCGCTGTTTTGGGGTGTAGTCATAGATACACCACCAGACAAAGCCAAATCGCACTGATAGCTGGTTAAGGCTTGACAAGCCTGAATGACTGCTACCAAAGAAGTGGAACAGGCTGTATTGACGCTAACGGCTGGGCCTTTGAGGTTGAGTTTGTAAGCCGCACGGGTGGTTAAAAAGTCTTTTTCATTGGCTAACATCGTTTGGAACTCACCGATGCGATCGACAATTTCCATGCGACCAGCAATATGGTTAGCAAAATAAGTATTTTGACCACAACCAGCGTATAAACCAATCAAACCCTCAAAAGACTCTGATTCATAACCAGCATTTTCTAGGGCTTCATAAACCAACTCTAGGAATACTCTAGCCTGTGGGTCCATAACCACAGCTTCCAGTGGATTAATGCCAAAAAAAGCGGCATCAAAGGTTTCGCCCCCAGGAATTATCCCTCTAGCTTTTACATAGCTAGGATCTTTGCAAAGGTTCGGATCGATACTAGGATCTAATTCTTCATCTTCAAAGAAAGTCGTTGATTCTAATCCCTCGCACAGATTGCGCCAAAATTCATCGACATTTCCAGCGCCAGGAAATCTTCCTACCATGCCAATAATGGCAACACCATCACTAGGATCTTGGTTATCGGATGCTTGCATATTTACCATTGCTTAAACACCTTGTTGATGATTACGGCGACGAGCACGAGCTGCTTGTTGGCGTTGGGCACGATTTTGCAGCTTGTCAGAAGACGGTTGGCTGTTCTGGTTTGAATCCAAATAGTTTGCTAAAGAGCCAATTGTTGAATACTGAAATAGCTTTACAGCAGGTAGTTCAATACCAAGTTCCTGTTTTATTCGCGCAGCAACTTGGAGAATTGAGATTGAAGTTGCTCCCAAATCAAAGAAATTATCATCAATCCCAACGCGATCGATTTTGAGCAGTTCGGATAAAATACCTGCAAGCAGACGTTCTAAATCGCTTTGCGGAGCAATGTACGCTTGTTCGAGTTGCGGACGTTCTCTACTTGGTGCTGGCAATTTATGTCTATCTACTTTGCCATTTGCAGTCAAAGGGAGTGATTCTAACATCACAAATGCCGATGGCACCATGTAATTAGGTAGTCGCTGTTGCAAGAAATCACGTAATTTATTGTGCGTGTATCCACTGTTATAGTGAGGAACAATATAAGCCGTTAACTGTTTTTCAACTGCTTCATCCTGACGAGCTAAAACAACAATTTCCCGAACATCAGGATGTTGTGCAATTTCTCGCTCAATTTCCCCTAGTTCAATTCGGAAACCACGAATTTTTACCTGATTGTCAATCCGACCTAAAAACTCGATATTTCCATCTGGAAGATAACGAGCTAAATCTCCAGTTTTGTAAAGGCGCGTTGCTAAATTGTTATCAAATGAGTGAGAAATGAATTTTTCGGCAGTTAGGTCTGGGCGATTTAAATAGCCTCTAGCTAATCCATCACCACAAATGTACAATTCACCAGCTTCTCCAATTGATACTGATTGGAGGTTTTTATCTAATATATAAACTTGGGTGTTAGCAATTGGACGACCAATAGGAATCGAAACATCTGGTTGTAGTGGGGCTGTTATCGGATGGCAGCAGGTAAAAGTTGTATTCTCAGTTGGCCCATAACCATTAATTAGTTGACAGTTCTCTACTGTTTGGAGAAACTTCTGCACATGGGGAACAGATAAGACATCACCACCTGCTAAAAGTTGACGTAAGGATTTTAAAGCATCAATTTTTTCATCTACTATCAGGTGAAATAAACCGGCAGTCAGCCAAAGAGTAGTAACTTGGTATTGCTGAATAATCTGCCCTAATTCTTCTAAAGATGGTGTATTAGGAGGGTAAATTACTAGTCGCCCACCATTAAGTAAACAACCCCAAATTTCAAAAGTGGAAGCATCGAAGGAAATAGGAGCAAGTTGCAGAATTACTTCTTCAGGTGTGAGTTGAGCATAATTAGTTTCTTTGACTAACCTAACTACACCACGATGGATAACGCTAACACCTTTGGGTGTACCTGTAGAACCTGATGTATACATAACATAAGCCAAGTTATCAGCAGTGACACTAGTGCTTAAGTTATCTTTGCTATTTTGGGCGATTGTATTCCAATCTGCATCTAGGCAAATTACAAATGCTGTGTGAGTAGGTAATTTGGTAACTAGTTCTTTTTGAGTTAGTAGTACAGATACCTGAGTATCTGACAGCATAAAAGCTAAACGTTCTTGTGGGTACCCTGGATCTAATGGTACATAAGCTCCACCTGCTTTCAGGATAGCTAAGAGTGCTATAACCATTTCTAAGGAGCGCTCTATACAGATTCCTACAAGAATTTCTGTTCCTACTCCTAGCGATCGTAGATGTTTTGCTAATTGATTAGCACGATTATTCAAATCTCTATAAGTAAGATGCTGATTATTAAAAATTAGTGCTACAGCATCAGGTGTTTTCTCTACTTGTGCTTCAAACAACTTATGAATAGACGCTTGTTGAGGATAATCAGTTTGAGTATGATTCCACTCTATTAGTAGGTTATTTTCAGATTCTTTCAAAATAGATAATGTTAAATTATCTCGTTCTAAGTTATTTTCTGATGATAAAGGTTGACCATTGGTCATCAGTAATTCATTTTTATGTTGATCCAATGAATTAGTTATTTTTTTCATTTTTAACTGAAATCAAAAATATTTATATCAATGAGTAACAAAGAATTAGGTGTATTTAAATTTAAAATGGGATGTTTGTTTTCCGTATTTAGATAAACAGATAAAATCAAAATTTGAAAAGCGTTTTTATATGTTTGAATCTTAGTGTTTTTACGTAGAATTTATGGTGACATTGTTAGCTTTAAATTTATATTAAAAGACTAATTTGACAAAAAATTATGCCGCAATACTACAATATTTGTGTGAAAGGGCACTGACTCTAAGATTTATTTCTCTCATTCTGACCTATTTCCTCCAAATCGCAGTTATTTCCAGTACATCTTCATTGAAAATTAAAACTTTAGGGATGTTTGCAATGGGAATATTAACTGTACGCAGGCTTATTTTGAGATAACAAGAAGAATTAATACCTTGAGGAACAAAGAATACTGCGATTTTAGCAACTGATAAGTAATGTAAACTCTTCGAGGTAGGTTGGACCCCAGCGAAACGAAAATAGGGTGAGCATTACAATACCCACCCCACAATAACCAACTATTTGCTGTAGTCTATGTAATTGAAAACCGCTGTTTTAACTGATAGTTATTTCTGCCGTGCTGCACTAGGCCAACAGACTAAGCCACAACACTAGCAGAGAAAACGAAGTCATTTGCACTCAGATTAGTTGAGGTAATTTGTAGTAATGAAGCCAACTCTGTATTTCCGAGTTTTACGATAGTGTCAGCACCCTGTTGCAATAGGGTTAGAGCACTAAACTGAGTGACACCAATTCCGCCCAGCCCGATTTTATCAATACCGATCGCAAAATCAGCCACGATGTTCTTATTAGATGGCAGACTGGCGTTAGCAATCCAGAATTGGTCAGCACCAGCACCACCAGTAAGGCTATTACTACCCTTTTGGCCAGCAAATAGCACATCATCACTATCACCACCAAATAGTGAATCATTTACACTGGAGAATAATTTGTCATCTCCAGAGCCACCATAGAGACGGTTATTGCTACCATTACTGGTGAGGGTGTCGTTACCTGAGCCACCGAAGGATAATTGACGAGTACCTTCAACTACTGTGATAGTGTCAGCACCTGCGCCTCCAAACAAATTATTATTACCACTTGCTTCGACTACGGTAAATTCATCATTACCATTGCCACCATCAGTACTAGTATTGTTAGCAGGGCTATTTGCGCCAATTGAGACTCGATCGTTACCATCCCCAGTGGACACAGAGGAGTTACTACCAACTACTACCGTGTCATCACCCTTTCCAGTTAGAATTTTGTTACCTTTAATACCCTCTACAAAGTCTGCACCGTCACCTGTAAATAAGGTTTGATTTGGCTTAAGGGTGACATCATCGCTACTGGTAGAACCAAATTGAAGGTCTAGTGTTGTTAGTCCAACAGTGCGACCATCAAACCCTGCGGCTGTAAAGTAATGAGTATTGCCTACACTTTGAGAATCTAGAATTGTTGCTTGACCATTAGTAGTTTCTTCTGAAGTCAAGACTTCTTTCCTGGAGGGAACTGTATCCGGGCCTCCCACCAATGCTTCTGTAATGGCACGACCTTTCAAATCGCCATTACTGGGAATATTTAACCCCAGAATCCGAGCAAGTGTAGGCGTTACATCAGCATTACTGACAGGTGCATAGTCCACATAACCTTGTTTAAAGTCAGGGCCAATAGCCTCCATATTATTGAAAGTATCACCTCGACCAAAGCTGCCATGCATCCCCTGCCCTTGCTGCAAAGTTGTATCAGCAATTTCTACCTGAGCTTGAGGGTTGTTTGGGTTATTTGGGTCGCTGCTAAAGCTTTTGAAGTTGATAACTATAGATGGAACCGGTGTTTTAGCATCACCTTTTAGCCAGATCGCACTCAGTGGTAAAGCACCTGGAATAGTTCCATAAGCATCGTCTACAAAAATACCACTGATGTAGTCCTTTTGCGAGAGCAAATTCACTACCTGTTTGGCTAAATCAGCATTGCCATTGGGCAGATAAATCAAGTCTGAACCACCGTTAGCAGCTACAACTATCTTTGTACCTGGGTCAAGTTGGCCATTAATTACTTCACCTGTTCCACCAATTACACCATTCCCAGAAATAGGACGTTGACCTTTTGTGGCATCAACAGTTGCATACTGGATCTTGTTGAGGTCTGGGGGGAGAGTTGTAGGGTTAGGATCGTATAAGGGTAGACCGAGATCGTGAGCCAAATCAATCGCCACAAAGCCTGCTGGGAGAAATCCCGGATTTACGCCTGCATAAGTTTGGGTGGCAGCATAACTTGTAGTTTTTGTCCCTTGGCTATCAATAGCTTGTTTGCTGATGGTAGAAAAACCGTGGTCGGAAGTAACAAAGACATCAGTAGTCTTGTCCAAGCCTGTGCTTTTGAGATAGTCAAGAAGTTGCTTTAAATTATCATCAGCGTTTTTCACCCCAGCTTTGGAAGTAGGGCCATTGATACCTGGTGTCAAGGTATTTAAACTATCACCCTGGTTGTGTTGACTACCATCGGGATCTCTTGACCAGTAAACCAATGCGAATGGTTTACCATCTTCTTGAAACTTAGGTAAAATTACTTTGGTAGTGGCATCTGCAAAGTATTGTTGTTGAGCCACATTGGCATTCAGGGTGCCAGGAGTTGTGTTGGTACCAGCTGGTTGGACTCGCGTTGTCGGTTTTACATCTAAACCAGCAGCTTGTAACCGACTAACAATATCTGGATCGAGTGGAACACCAGAAGGTGAACCAACAGGTGTAGTCGGCGGTGTCGCACCATTTGTAGTGTCATCAATAATAATTGTATCAGGAGTAGGAATAGTACCTGTAGTACCACCTTCTCGGTTAACTTGGGTAACATCTTGGATCGCAACAGGCCCTAATTTACCAACTGCTGCTGTGTTGAAACCCTGCGATCGCGCATAAGCTAAGAGTGACTCTTCATCTAAAAAGTTGTTACCGGGAAATTTTTCATCGATATCTCCCAGAACTGCATCATTTTCGATAAATGGGGTGACACTACCATTGGCATTAGCACTAGGAAAACCAGTGTAAATAGTGTTGCTAAAGTCACCTGTATCACCAAGATAATGTCCCGTGGCGATCGCAGAAGCATTAGGCGTGGTAAATGTCGGAAAGATCGAATGACTATTGGCAAAAGTAACTCCCTGCTGACGAATGCTATATAAAGTCGGGGTATCAATAGGGTTTACAGAACCGTTACGCAATCCATCTGCAACAAAAATAATGACATTTCTACCGTTGCCATTTGTATCAGTCATGCCAACTACTCCTTAAGTATTATGAGCTACGAGCGATGCCTACGACTGGCTATCTCTACGCAGCAATTGTGTGTTTATAGACTGAGTGATTAATAACACTCAACCCAAGCAAAAAATTTTTAGCTATAGAAACCCAAGTAGTATTTGGCGACAAAATGCTTAAAGTCTACAAAAATTAGTGGAGATAAATTAATGAACTTAAATCTGGTTACTGTTTTAAAAGATAGTTGTTCAATGTTTAAGGAAAGTTATAAACAAGTTAAGATTTGGGACAAGAAGCAGAAAGATTCTTAAAGGCAAAATTACTATAGAAGATATAAAAAGCGAGGGAATATAATTCCCCCGCATTAGCAAAATCGCTACAGCTTAACTAATGAATGAATATTGAATCTAAGCTGTAATTATTTTTTGGCTACACTACACTGGCAGAAAGAACGAAATCATTTGCTGTGAGGCTAGTTGATTTAATTCCTAGCAATGAAGCCAACTCTGTATTTCCGCTTTTCACTAAGGTGTCACTACCCTGTTGCAACAGTGTTAAAGCACTAAATTGAGTAACACCAATCCCGCCCAGGCCGATTTTATCAGTGCCGATCGCAAAATCAGTCACAATATTTTTGCTAGTTGGCAGACTGGCGTTAGCAATCCAGAACTGATCGACACCAGTACCACCACTGAGGCGATTACCGCCCTGTTGACCAGCAAATAGCACATCATCACCAGCGCCACCAGACAGGGAATCATTGAAATTGGAGAAGAGTTTGTCATCGCCAGAACCACCGTTGAGACGGTTATTGCTACCGCTACTGCTAAGGGTATCGTTACCTGAGCCACCGAATAATGATTGACGAGAACCTTCAACTACAGAGAGAGTATCATCACCTGTCGCCCCAAGTAAATTATTACTTCCACTAGCTTCCACTACGGTAATAACATCATTACCATTGCCACCATCAGCAGTAATATTTTGAACCGGGCCGTTTTGACCAATAAATATCCGATCATTACCCTCTCCTGTGGACACTGAAGAGTCACTGCCGACTAACACCGTGTCTTCACCGTTTCCAGTCTGAATTGTGTTACCTTTAGTACCCTCTACAAAGTCTGCTCCGTCACCTGTGAATAAGGTTTGATTTGGTTCAACGGTAATATCATCGCTGGTAGTGGAGCCAAAATTAATTTCTTCAGCTTGAGGTTGACCTAAACCAGGAGCAAGATTAAGGGGCTTTTCCAGTTTCAGTTGTAGAATCTCATTGTTGTCTATAACTGGATTTTGAGGATCGTTTCCAGGACGACCTGTAGAGAAGGGATAATTGTTGTCATTAGCTACCAAAATGGTATTTTTGTCAACAACCAGAACATTTTCAATGGTTTGGAATGGGAAGTCGAAGGTGGTCTTACCATCCCCATTCAGGTCGTTGGGGTCTTGGATATTTAACAAGTCTGCAACTTCTTCTTTTGCTACATAGCCATTAGAATCTGTTTTAGACAAGTCTATTTTGTAGATCCTCTTAAATTTAGCCGCAGCCCCTTGATTGTTATCCCGTTCAATGACTAGGTATTCATTATCATTGATAACTGCTAAATCTCCAATGGAATTTGACGGATTATCCAATCTGTAGTACAGCTTTTTATCAGTGTACTTGTGGCTAGCAAGGTCAAATTCGTTAATCCGCAAAGCACCAGGGGTATCGCCCTGAACTGTACCTTCTAAGAGGAAGTAAAGCTTGGTTTTGCTGGCGTTAATTGCTCCACCTTCAAAACCTTTAGAACCAGCCAAGTTAGCAAAGGCATCACCTGAAAGCACATCAGGGTTTTGTGGCGATCGCACTACATTATATTGAGGATCGTCTCTAAGTTTATCCCGTACTTTATCGGCAATATCTGGGAAATCTGAGAAGAGTGCATCTACCCCTAATTGATAAAACTGTTGAATTTCTAGTGCTAGCTGGCCTTTGTAATCTGCTGCTAAATATTGGTCTTCCGCCCGGAAGGTGTAGGGATGAACCTGCAAGCCTGCATTGTGAGCATCTTGAATTAAGGTAGTGGGAGGTAATGTTGTCTTGTCGGCATCATTAACTACTCCATCGTTATTGACATCATCAGCTTTGCCATCACCATTAGCATCAGTACCTTTGACGCTAACAATCATCCGTTTCCAAGGCCCAATGCCATCAGCATAAGTGGCAACTTCAGCCAAGCCTTCTGGAGTTCGCAAGTCGTCATAAGTGCGAGTGTCACCACTGACTTTCAAATCATAGGGCTGACTCTCGATGATCTTGCCGTTAATATCAATGTCACTTGCATCTAGCAATTGAACTAGGGGAATATCCACCCCAGCCGCAGGCATGATGGTATCATGCAATTCTTTGAGATTGCCAACTTCAAAGGATTGGATGAAGATGCGACTGGGATCAGTGAAGTTATTTGCCTTCAGCGTATCAATTAGTAACTGACTAATGTTTCTGTTAACTTTGTCTGTCGTGCCTACATAAGTAGCTTCGTTGGCCAAATAAGTCGGATGCTTAGTTTCAGGGTAGATGCCAATCTTTTTACCTGTTGTCGCTTCTACATCCTTAACCAAATTGATGATTTCCGTGAAGGTAGGAATTTCAAATTGATCGTCAAAGGAATGATCGCGGAAAGGTAGACGTTCTTCTGCGCGTAAAGTCTTGATTTCAGCTAAGGTGAAGTCTTCAGCAAACCAACCTGTAAGTGTATTTCCATCTAAACTTACCGTTTTCTTGCGATCGCCAAACTCTGGATGTTTGTAAACATCTGTAGTTGTGTTGCTGAAATTGACAGTACCATCAGCGTTCAAAACTGCTAAAGCTGGCTCATGGCGAGCAATTAGCACACCATCTTTTGTCACAACCAAATCAGGCTCAATAAAGTCAGCGCCTCGCTCAATTGCTTGTTTATAAGACTCTAAGGTATGTTCTGGACGATAGCCACTTGCACCTCTGTGACCAATAACTTTAGGTGCTTCTCCATTTAAAGTTTTGAATTGGTCGGGTGTAGCGATGGGAGCCTCCAATAACTTACCAGTGGCATCAAAATGCAGCAGGTAAGGGCCAAACTCGTCTCCAACCCAGATTGTCCCGTCTTTATCAAAGACGAATGACTCTACATCAAAGTCTGCACCAGTCAGTAATCTTCCAGTAGTTCCCTCATTAACTATTTCAAAAGGAACTTTATTGTTAGGGTCAGACAGTTGGATGTAGTCTAAAACTTTAACGCTACCATCGCCATTTTCTGTTCCCTTAAAATTCGGGTCTAGACGATTGATCCGCAGTAGGAAATCTGCACTATTGTCTTTGCTACCGTAACCATTGTCTGACAAGAAGTAGAAAGAGTTACTGTTAGCAAATTGAACACCGCTAAAACCCTGAATTGGCTGTCCTGGGAAAGGCCCAGTTCTGCCATTGGCTGAAATCCCCTGACCAGAAATTGATCCACTACTAAAGGTATCAGCAGGTAAAGAGGCAAAACCTACTAACTCAACTTTTGGTACTATTGAAGCAAACATCGTTTGGTAGATGTGGGTTTGATCGTTTAAACCCGCAATTCCTGGAATCTCAGAACCGTAGGCGTTATAACCTTTACCTACCAAGCTATTTAACACTTCAGAACCAGCACCTTGATAGTAAACAGGTACGGGACGGTTGGTGTGAGTTCCCCAACCATACTTGACATTGGGATCAGACCCCCAGTAGTGTCCAACTTCTGCTGGAGTATCCAAATTAGTTAATGCTTCAGCACCTTGATTTTTTACTAAAGTTGGAAAATTACCGTCGAGAGTCAGGTAGTGATCGTGGTCAGCAGTAACGATTAGTAGGTTTTCATCCCAACCACCATTGTTATCGATCCAGTCAATCGTAGATCCAACTGCTTTATCAAAGTCTAAGGTGGTGCCGATCAAGTTGTCTATATTGTTATCGTGGGCAGACCAATCGATATCGCCACCTTCAACCATTAACCAGAAACCATCGGGGTCTTTACCCAATACATCTAATGCAGCACTTGTCAAGTCTTTGAGAGTTGGGTTTTCGTTAACCTCTTTGGCGATGAAAGATGCATCCGTCTCTCCGGGAAGCAGTGGACGTGTGGTGTCCACTTTGGTGTTATCACCTTGGTTAGTGAAAACGCTGAACATATCTAAACCAGTGGTGCTGTAGTCGCCGTTGGCAGAGCTTACAGGTAAGTTACCATTTTGACCGCGCGCACCGTATAAACCGAAGAGGCGATCGCCTTTTTCTGGATCGATTGTCGCCGCAGTTTGGGCGAGTTTCTGGGCGGCATTCTCACCGCGCTCCAAAAAGGTGTAATCGTAGATGTTATTAGTTGGTTTAGTGCTAAGTTCTGTGTAGGTTGATTGACGAATGAATTCATTGCTCGTATTCGGCTCAACCCCGTTTGGTAGTAAATCTCCAGGAGCAGAGAGTGGGTGTCCACCACCAAGTAATACTGTTGGTTGATAGACACGGAGTTGCTGTTGCAGGATGTTGTCTAATGCTGGATAGTCAGCATCATACTTGCTGCGACGGTTAACGTTGGCAGCAGCAGCAGCAGGTGTGGCGTGGTCAATGGGAACTGAAGTTACCAAACCAGTAGATTTACCAACTTCGTTTGCAGTTTTGAGAATTGTTTCTAGAGGATTTTCAAAAATATCAACGCCAACAGCGTTGTTGTAACTTTTAACGCCAGTGTACAGAGTTGTAGCGGTGTTTGCAGAGTCAGGATAGCTGTACTTAATATATTCAGGATCGTTACCAGGAGTCCAAGGATTAACACCACCTTTGGTAGGGTCATAACCTACTAGGTTTCCAACAGCACCATCACTGACTTTTGCACCACCTGTTGGGGTATTACCTGGGTTAAAAGTTGGATCGAAGGTGAAACCAGGGCGAACCTGGCTCTCTCCTGTGATGGGATTAGTCCCGTCAAGGGCTGAATTACCAGTACTAAAAACTCCATCACTATCAGCGATCGTTGTCCCATAGGTGGTTGCCAAACCGTAGCCTTGGAGTGTTTGAAAGTTGAGTCCTTGCCCCTTACCTTGTGTATAAAAATCACTGAGATTAGCACCTGTCTTACCATTTTGAATCTCTTTGTAGATGGACGCAGCACGAGCCATTTGCCAGCCCATACCATCCCCAATCATAATGATGACGTTCTTAGCCATGAAAGAGAATCTCCCTGTGTTTAATTGTTGAGATGGTCTTGGCTCTAGTGGAATCAAAAAAGTAATATGGTGAGTAAAAACTAATAGTTTTAGGCTTCAAAGATGTAATTAACTTGTCAGCTTTTTGAGTCTGAACTATTAAATGTCAACCACTACTACAATTGTCATTTCCCTAGAAGCTTTTAGTATCTTAATTAACAATGTAAATTGCATATTAATTAAGATACATAGCAAAAGTTGTGAATAAATTGTGGACTGGTTAAGAAACCTTGTATTGCAATCTTGTACCTAATATGCAATTAACAATTTTTTGCATATTTTTGGTGATGTTAAAAATTATTTTTTATACATTGAGATGATATCTCTTTTGTAACTTTCGTCAGATAATAAGTTCTTTATAATCCAATACGGTTCGGGCTACTTGTACAAAATCGTGGGTTTTGAGACGCGATAAATCGCCGTCTCTACAAGTGTTTTGGTCTTATCTGAACTGTATTGCTTTATAACCCTTCCCTTTAATTGCTTTTGCAATAATGATTGAGTACAGCTTCATTAACTTTTGCTGTTTAATGAAGCTGTAACAATCACAGTAGGCGAACAAATAAACCTACAACACTGACAGAGAAAACAAAGTCATTTGCTGTGAGCTTAGTTGATGTAATTCCTAGCAATGAAGCTAACTCAGTATTTCCGATTTTCACGATAGTATCACTACCTTGTTGCAACAGTGTCAGGGCATTAAATTGAGTAACACCAATACCGCCCAGCCCGATTTTATCAATGCCAACTGTAAAATCAGTGACAATGTTCTTGCTAGTTGGCAGACTGGCGTTAGTCATCCAGAATTGGTCAGCACCAGTACCACCAGTGATGCTATTACTACCCCCTTGACCAGCAAATAGCACATCATCACCATCGCCACCAAACAGGGAGTCATTGACATTAGAGAAGAGTTTGTCATCTCCAGAACCACCGTAGAGACGGTTATTGCTACCGTTACTTGTGAGAATGTCGTTACCTGAGCCACCGAATAATGATTGACGAAAACCTTCAATTACTGTGAGATTATCATTACCTGTCGCCCCAAACAAATTATTACTACCACTGGCTTCTACCACAGTAATAACATCATCACCACTGCCACCATCGGCACTAGTATTTTGAGTCGGGCCATTTTGACCAATAAATATGCGATCGCTACCATCTTCCCCGGATACTGAAGAGTTACTGCCTACAAGCACGGTGTCATCACCGTTTCCAGCCTCGATTGTGTTGCCTTCAGTACCCTCTACAAAATCTGCTCCGTCACCCGCAAAGAATGTTTTTCCTGGCTGAACTGTAACATTATCGCTGTTACTAGAACCAAAGCTATCGGGAAAAGTAGGCAGTGCAGTTGTCAGGTTATTGGGTAGTTCAAGAATGCCGAGTTTTTCAGCAGCCGTATTACCCGTAATGTTGAAGTCGTTGTCGTTAATCAAGGCTAGGGTGTTAGGTGCTACCAGTGCCAGACCTTCTAATTTTTCCACCCCGGTGTAACCCAACTGAGCAGCATTAGCAATCAAACTCTTGCTGACAGGGTTAATATTAGCAGCAGCTAACTCCGCAGAGGTAAGTTGTTCAATAGTTTTACCAGTTGGCAAGGTAAAGTTAGCAGGATTGTTGATGTTGCTTGCCCCGGCTAAATCAATTTGGTAAATCAGTTTATTGCCAGCAGATGTACCATTGTCATCTCGTTCAACTACTGCAAATTTGCCGTTACCCAAAGAGACTGCATCGCCAATCTTATCTGTTCCTGGTAAACCTTCTAGGCGATATAAATATTCTCCTGTTACCTGCTTGGTGACAATATCAAACTCCAGAATTCGCAGGTTGAGAGAAGCTTTAGAAGTCGCATCATTGGCGACATCTGGATTATCAATTGGACTCTGAATAAAGGCATATAATTTATTACCTTCCAACGCTACAGCTTCAAATCCTCGATTATTGCGGCGTTGAGCATAAACTGCTGGCAATACCTCAGTGCCAAAAGTTCCAGCTGGTTGATCTGGGTTGGGTGCTGTGGCAGTTCCTTGAGGGATAAAGCGCTCAATTAGCTTTCCATTAGTATCAAAGTGATAAATGGAGGGACGATACTCATCTACCAGCCAGTAATCACCATTTTCTGCAACTACAATCCCTTCTAAGTCAGCGCCCAAAGGATCGTTAGTTAGAACTTTTTTATCTAAGTCAACGGCAATTTCATCTGTGTAGGCTAAACCGTTTCCTACACCTTGCAAGTTAGGCAATCCCGTTAATGGGGTCGTTCCATCTTGGCGGAATAGCTTTGTTCTGTTGGTAATGGTGATTTCACCTGTGGTGCGGTTGAGTTCAAAGCTAACTATTTCTGGCTGGAAATCGGGTAATAAAAATGGTCTTTTGACACTATCAGGTTCTCCGTTGGGGCCACGGTCTGTGTTGGTGACAAATTTCAGGTTGCCATTTGCTGCAACCCCTTGGAAATACAACCCAGAAAAACCACCCAAGAAAATATTTTGATTTTCAGAAGTCGTGCCTAACTTTGGTAGGTTTTCAAATTCATAGATGGTCAACTTGGGTTGAGCAACGGGATTGCGAGGATCGTAACTAGTGGTGTCGATATTTAGAGAATTGGGGAAGGTATTGGCGATATTTTCCCAAGGCACCAGCTTAAAGTTAGAGTTGACATTTTCGCCATCGATGGTCTTAGCAGGTTCATTGGAGCCATCTTGAGTAACAAATAAACCAAATGGGAAGTTAGGTCCCAGTGGCACATTAATTACATCAGCACCATCTGACTCTTGCACGCTGTCAATTGACCCATTGTTACCAATGGCAAAGTTACCCACGTATTCGTTATTACCTTCACGTGTGTAGGCAACAAAGGTACTATCGCCTTGGCTGGATGCTAGCAAGTAGCCTGTGCCGTTTTTGCCGTAGTAGATGGTCAACCCTTCGGCATCATCGGTGAGGTGAGAACCACCCTCAAAACGAACGCGATCGATCAGCTTGCCTGTTGTACCACCGTCCGGTTCTGCCTGGAATTTCCAGATGCCCACATCTTCTTGGGCGATGTAGAGAAAGCCGGTTTCTTGGTCAACCACCATACCCTCTGTTTGGGGAGAACGCCCTTCTGCGGTAGGCGAAGGGATGGTGAACTCCCGCACCAGTTCAGCGCCAATTTTGCCATTCCCTTTGTCAATCAATTTGAACTGAGCTATATCTCCAGTTTGGCGGCGACTGGTAAAGACATAGTAATCATTAGTTACAGGGCTACGGTATAAGGTAACTCCGTAAGAACTGCGAGTTGATGCAGAATAAGGAGGTTCAAAAGGTGATGCTTGAAAGATTGTACCAATATTGCTATCGGTGATATCTTCCAAATATTGTCCGGCGGCGGTGGGATTGGGGTTGATTTTGAAGATTGCTAGTTTATCATTTTGGCGATCGCTAGCTACTGCAATATCAACTGATTGATTGCCTAATTTGAAACCGTATTGCAAGTCAATATTGTTGTAGCGAATGCCACCGGGATTAACTGTTTGCAACAAATTACCAGACAAATCATAAACCCGCAATCCAGCATTTTTGACTGAGGTTAATACTAGGCTATCAGCAGAGTTTGTGGCATTAACATAGATCGCAGGATCATCAGCATCGGCACGTTGATCTACTGGCAGGGTTTCATCATCCAATAAATCGGGACGAGTTTCTACTCTGGGTGCAGCAGTTGGAACTAAGTCTGCATCCAAAGTGAGGATTTGGGTAAATTGGCTTTGATTGAAGTTATTATCACTTACCAGCACAATCGACTGGCTACCATCTGCTAGTTTTGGGCCAAAGGTAATACCCTCAATGTTATCTGTACCGTTAGGCAAGTTTAAGTCATTTAAATTCAACAGTAAGCGCTTTTGAGCAGGTTTAATAGCTGCTAGTTGTTCAGCACTCAGATTGTTGAGAGAATCGTAGAAACTAATGTCAGTTGCACCTTGCAAAGAAACTTCATAGATTTTGATGGTGTTGCCTACACCTTGGGCAAAGGAACGTTCTAAGGCCAGTAATGTGCCACGATTATCGATCGCAAGTAAATCTGTCAAGCCATTGTCAGCCGAGCCTGTACTAGGGTTGGGTGCTTGGGCGATCGCATCGGTGATATAAAGGTATTCCTTTTCTGGCTGTCCAGTAACCAAATTGTATTGCAGAATTCGGGAACGGCTGCCACTGGTGAGTGAAGCTTTTAACCCATCTTGGGACAGCGCGTTTTCAGTCGCAGTGAATAAGGTTTTCTGGTCGGGTGTAATGGTGAGGCTTTCAAAGGCTAAGTTATTGTAAACACCTGATGTCTGCGTGTCACCTGCATCGATAATACCGTTACTGTTGGTATCTTCAATTACTGGTAGGAATTTCCTGGGGACAAATAGCGAGCCTATTTCTTGCCCTGTAGCTAGTGAAAACACTTTAATAAAGGGATTGGTAACACGACCAGCACCAGGGTTAACTTCGCCCTCGGAAGAGATAAAGACTGTACCATTGTTGGTTAAAGCGATACCTTCTGGGTCAAGGCTGTTGGTTGCAAAAAAGTTGCCATTTGTATCTTTCAGGGTGGTGACATTGGTAAAATTCACCCCGGAATCAGCGGCAGTAAAGGTATAAAAGCGGGCAGGGGCAACTTGGGAGCGATCGTCTGAGATTGCATAGTAGCGGTTATTCACAGCATCGTAGGTGACACCAGAAAGTCCGCCTAGTGGAGTTTGTACCCCATTCACCGTTCCCGCTACACCAGCAGGAATAAACCCTGTGGCAAAAGTACTCTGCCCCACAAATCCAACATTGGGAATGGTTTTACCTGGTTCGGTTGCTCCAGTTTGCACATCTGCAAATACTAGACGATGGTCAGAACTGGGGAATGGAAAAGTACCTACTGGGGAGAATGTCGGGTCAGTATTTAGAGGCCAAAATACTCTTGAGTTGGCAATTGTCAGGTTAGCTGAGGGCAGCACATAGTCAGTCCGCAGGTTTCCGGGAGTGTTATCAGCAAAGTCTGCGGTGTCAAAGCTAGGATTACCCTTTTGGCTAGTGTTTGCACCAGCTTGTAAGTCTGCTTGTTGGGGCGCACCCAGACTAGTAGGGATGACATTAGTATTAATATTGGGATTTTGCAACAGTTGGCGAATAGCGTTGTCAAAACTATCACCATCCAACGGATCTGCATTTTGATCGCCCACAATCACAAAGCTCGATCCAGCAGCAATACCGCCAGTTTTACCCTTATCATCATAAATGTAATTACCATTACCAGGGGTAATATAGTCTGCCCAAAAGCGGATCTCGTCGTGGTTGCGCTTACCGTTGCGATCTTCCGTGCCATCAAAGGTTGGAGGTGTGGGGTGGCTAGCGAGGATGTGAATTATCTCACCGTTTACCTGGATGGGTATATCCCAGTGACTTTTAGAAGAAAGGCGTAGAACTGCCAATTCCTCCTGAGAATACCAATCATTTGGCTGTGGTGTTGTTGGATCGTCAGGAAGCAAAGCATTGGGCATATCCTTCCACAGAAAATTTTGGAAGGTGCGAATGTTGGCAGTATCAATGGGATATTTGGACAATAGCAACATCCCATATTGACCAGGGAAATTCCCGAATCCAAAAGCATCATCGCCGTATCCGGTTGCGCCTGGGGTTGTCACTACTACGCCGTTGTTGTTTAAGTCAAACCTAGAGGCAATACCCGTGTTGGAAGGAGCGATGTAGAAGTAAGGGTAGTCAACGGGTGTTGTACCATTCTGGCTGACGGCTAGATAATTTTGCCGGAATAGTTGAACTGCCTCCGGCGAATAGTCAAACTCGTTAATTAGCAATACATCCGGGTTATTACGCTGGATAATTTCTGCAACTGCCTTTGCTTGAGCATTGCCAGGGGTAGACAAATCGCTGACTAACTGACCGTTGGCATTACGATTCAAAGAAGCGTTGAATTGAGAAAAGCGAATTGTATTAGTAGTTACCATGTTTAATTCTGAGATAGATTCTAGACATGAGACTGTTTTGAAAATTAGAAATAGAGAACCGCAGAGGCGCAGAGTACACAGAGAAACCGGAGTTCGATTAAATCTGCGTTAAATAAAGACGAAACGAGTATCTGTTGCCAAATTTGTATTGCGGTTTAACCCGTTTTCCACAACAGCAATTAATTCCGTTCCATTATTGGTGAAAATGCCTACAGCCGATCTCACTGACCCTAGCGAGTAATTGTTAGCAACTCCCTGAAGTTGAATCCGATCGCTTGCTTGAAAGTTGAGAATATCGGCATAATCATTGTTGCGAGAACTGGTATAGAAAACTGAAGTGGCATCACCCAAAACGTAAATATCTGCACCCTGTTCGCCGTTGAGGAGGTCAATTTCGTTTGTGCCACCGCTCCAACCAATCAGGCGGTCATTGCCATTGCCCCCAGAAAGTGCGTCACTGCCAAGTCCACCTAAGATTGTGTCATTGCCATCGCCACCAAGGAGTACATCTATGCTTCCCTTGCCATCCAGGTAATCATTGCCTGCTCCTCCGTCAATTAATTCACTGGTATTAGTGCCGATGACGCGATCGCTCCCAGCCAGAGCATTGACTATGTATTTGTTCAAACCAGTAAGTTCGCTGACAAAAATGATATCGTTGCCAGATGTCGCCTTGTTATTAGCAACAGTCAGGTCAAAGGTATCGCTAACATTACCGCCTTTACCATCAGCAGCAGTAACTGTAACTGCGAAAATGCCGATTTGGGAGATAGTGCCGGATATTACACCTGTGTTGGCAACGATACTAGAACCTGTGGGTAAACCTTTAGCGCTGTAAGTCAAGGTGTCACCTGGATCTACATCAGCAAATTTGTTACTGATATTGAAAGAAAAAGCTTTATTAGTAGAAATGATTTGGTCGTCAATCGGTTGTACTACCGTGGGAGCATTGTTTTTAGGGAGATTAAACCGAGCTACGCTAGGATCATGATCGCTATCCTGGTCGGCAAACTCTGAGTTAATGTGAACTACATCATACCCATCCAGGTTGTTGAGCAAGTTGTTACTAACTAAAACGTGGTCAAGGGTTTGGGCGTTACCTTCAAAGTTGTAGGTGTAACGCTCATTTTGCGGCAGAGTTTCAATTAAGGAAGTCAGTCCAGCATTTTCTAGGGTGTTGACGGGGTTGGAAAATTCAAAGTCATTTAAGTCACCTGCCACTACGACATTGGCATTGGGGGCGATCGCTAAAATATTGCTGACAAAGTTCTTCACCAGGGTAGCTTGTTGCTGGCGTTGGATTTCACTACTGAGAGTTGGTGGTTGATTCGGCCCAAATAATGGTTGGTCGCCACCTTTAGAATTAAAGTGGTTGCCAATTACATAAACAGTTTCACCGTTGAAAGTAAATTCACCTACTAACGGCTTACGACTGCTAGTAAAGGCGGAGTTGGTGGGGTCGATTAAACCAGGACTATTAGAAACTGTAGGAACACCAGAAACATTGGTAACTGTGGTGCTGGTGGTGGAACTACCACCAGGGCGATCTACAAAGTTGACACGATTGGGATTAAATAAGAAACCTACCCGGATATTTCCACCAGGTTCACCGCCGTTCGTATCGTCTACTGGGTTAATTTGGCGATATTGATACGTGGGGCCACCAGCAGCAGTAATTGTATCAATTAACTTTTGGAAGGTAGTGCTGGCATCAACGACGCTATCATTTGTTGCACCGTTATTGTCCTGAATTTCTTCAAGACTAATGATATCTGGTGATTTGAGATTATTAACAATGCGATTAGCCAGGTTGTTAAATTTGGTTGGATCGTCACCTGGATCGAGATTTTCGACGTTGTAGGTAGCGATCGTCAGTTGGTTGGTGGTAGAAGTTAGGTTAGTGACTTCTTTTTGAATGTTACTGTTCTGTACTACCGTGGGAGCAGCCGATACTAAAACTTCATAGTTGTTAAAGCTGTAGTCAACAACACCGACAATATTACTAAGTTGCGTACCAACATTAACTTCAGGTAACACTAAGGAATTGTTGAGATCGTCAATTTGAATCCGTTCAGGATTGAAGTCTGAAGCACTAATCAGGCTCCCACCGCGAACCGTTCTACCTGTGGCATTTGCGCCATTGTCTGCTAATACCCAAATTTCTTCTGATGTGCCAAAGTTTGCAGTGGGTGAAGTAGTAATTGGGTTATTCACCTGTACCAGCATTCCTTCTAAGCTTTCATAGAAGTCGATGCCATCCTGGGCAGGATCGAAGGTGGTTGTTCCAGTTTCGATATTAGCGATCGTGTCGTTATCGATTACCGTTGTCGGGATAGTTCTGCCACCATTACCAAGGATTGTAGCAGTGGGTAGATCGTTGCCACTAGAAACGGTAACAATTGTAGGAGTGGTGATTTGTGTTTTGGTTAAATTATTAGCATCGTTGCCGGGACGAAACTCTGTAACTGTTCCACTGATTAATACTGAATCGCCGACGGATACGGTTGGTGCTGATGAGGTGAAGACGAAAATACCTTCAGAAGTGCGATCGTCGCTGTCTGGAGTGGGGTCTTGCAAGTAAAAACCGTTACTTGCTTTAACTGTGACAATTCCCGCTACATTGCTGACAGTCTGATTTCTAAAGGATGAGATATGCCCCGTTCCCTGAATGTCGCTAATCCGAACGGATGGAGTTACTTCAAATACCGCAACCGTCTTGCTGACTTCGGCTGTAGTAACTAACAAAGGCTTGCCTGTGGGACTGTCAGCCGCCGAGACAAAGGTTAGCCCTTCGATCGCAGTATCTTCAGGAGTGTTGATATATTGAACAAAGCTTGGCTTGTTGGGATTTGTCACTTCGTAAACTATGACATCGCCAGTGCGTTCTAAACCAATAAAAGCATAAGTGCGGTTGTTGATGACTCCGATCGCCACGCCTTCGGATTCAGGCCCTTTGTTATCGCTGCGGGTGTCAAAAGTATCAGCCGCACCATCTGAGTTAAACAGAGTTGGTACTTTGGTTGCGGTGATTTGTTCAAATTGGTCGCCACTGTCGAATATCTGATTGCCGCTAGCATTCCAAATCGAAAAGGAACGTCCCCCAAATGCTTCGATGCGGTCAAAATCTCCGTCTTTGTCAGTGTCTCCTGTGGCATTTGTAACGGTTAACCGCCCTAGATTGGTATTTTGCTTTAGGGTAGCCGCATTGGGAAAAACTGTTGGATCTAAAACATATCCATTTGCGCCAACCCGGATTTCCTCGCTAAAACCAGTGTAGTCGCGGGAATCTCCTTCATTGGCGGTGATGTAGTAAGTCTGTCCGTTGGCACTGAAACTAGCGATCGCATCGGGTTGATATAACCCAACCACCGGCCAATTCTGAATATTGATTTTACCATCGCGATCGCTAGCATCTAATCCATTACCTGGAAGATTGTAATTTTTCGCACCAAGGGGCAAAATATTGGTGATCGTGGCGCTAGCAATATCCAGAATAGCGATCGCATTATTTTCTTGCAAGGTAATTCGTGCAGTTTGATTGTCTGGAGATACAGCAATATACTCTGGTTCTAAGTCTTGTGCCACCGTCGAACCGGGGCCAGTAATCCGTACACCTGCGGCTTTGAGTGTGGCGATCTGGCTATTGAAGCTTGTAAACGAGGCTTGGGCAACGGTTGCATTCGCCACGCCATCAGCAATATTAATAATACTGACTGAACCTTCAGGATCTACCGAATTTACTTGCCCGTAGCTGTTGGGTTCTCCCTCATTTGCTACTAATACCTTCGTGCCATCGGGCGTAAAGGTGAGCATATCGGGTAATGCACCCACCGCCACCGAGTTCAAAAAGTTGCCATTGGCGGCATTGTAAAAACTCACCTGTCCTGTCTGCTGGGCGTTTGTGCTGGTGTTTTGAATGGCGTAGGCGACTGCGACAATACCATTTTTCACCGCAACACTGTTGGGAATGGCTTGTGTCCCGACGGGAGGCGTAAATCCTGTTACCAAAGAACCAGTCGAGGTTAGCGTGCCTGTATTGCTGACATGATAAATTTCAACTATGCTGCCAGCAACCACAAATAAGCGATCGCTTCCAGAATCAAAGGCGGATATTTCGGCTCCATTAGTACTGGTGAAGCTGCCAATTTTCTGCAAAATACTGGGGTTATTGTTGGTTGCAATATCGTTATCAGCATTGAAAGAGATAAAAGCAATATCGCCTTGTGTCAAAGCCATTAATAACGTCTCCTTCAATTTATTTTGTATTGTTTGAAAATTACCTGAAAAGCTGATGTTCAGTAATAATTCGCCACCATAATCAAGTCACATTGACAATCGCAATATCACTATTTAAAAAAATTATTTTGCAGTCAAAAAAGCTACAGGCTTTACTAGTATTAATTCATATTCAGCAACCTCAAGTTATCTCAGCAACGTTAAGAAACTGCTAGCAAAAGGTTAAAAGAATAAATAATATACAGCTGGATTTAGATCCTCGACATCTCGAAGAAGTCCAGGAGACAGCAATTTTATGCCCATAAAAAAAGGCGGACAAGATGTCCGCCCCACAATAAGTAGTTGGATATTTTTTATTTGAAAGTCATTTTGTATTAAAAGCCACTCTTGCTTACCGGAATTTACCAGGGCTTAAACGAACACCGTTAGGTTGAGACTGACGACGAATTGCTACTCCACTCCGCAAATTGTTTCCAGTACCACCATCTTGACGATCGAGGAAAGGTTTCAGATTAATCCCACTTCTAGATGAACTAACCCGATTATTGCCACCGCCTAGAAGTGTGCGTCCTAAATTATATAATTCGTTGCCTCCACTAGTGCGATCGCCATAAGTGTTAACGGCGATCGTTTGTTGTCCGCTGTCAGCAGTAGTCAAGTTTTGGAAAATGCTATTGCGGATAACAACAGGATCTTTTCCACGGGGGACTGTCAGCACAATTCTACAGGTTGGATTAGCTTCAGTTGTGACGCAGACAGTATTTTCGTTATTCTCTACGGATGTCTGGAGTTCTTGTAAACCATCTGGGCGATAAAGTTCCAAGCGACTGGCAATTGCTGTACAACGCCTTTGTGCGTCCCAACCACCACCTAAAGCCGCAGGTGCTGCCCAAGCAAAGAATTGTCCTGGTTGACTTTGTGGCTGGTACATGACAGTATACTGTCCATTATAAGTCTGACAGGTAAACCGAGTTGTACCATCAGCAGAAGGTGAAGGTGGTACACCTGTCGATGTGTCTATTGGAACTGGTGCTGATGTGCCACCTGATGGTACTGTTGGTACTACTACACCATCGCCATTAGAATCATATTGCGCCATTGCTGCCGAATTGCCCAGACACAAAGATAAGCCAAGACTGCCCAAAGATATCAACCGCAGCATTTGTGATGACATAAATCATCCTCCAGTAGAAATAAATAGGGAATTGATAGTTTAAGTGACGAATAATTCTGGCTTTTGATTCAGCAAAAAATTATTTTTTTTCTCTCGTGCTTTTTTCTTTGCGAGTAGCTTTTTCACCCGTACTTGAATTTCTGTATGATGCCCCATTGCTTGATAGGCGTAACGGTTGTAGCACTTATTTGCTTAAACTGAGTCACTCAAATACTTGAAAATTTTATTTGTATAGCAACAGTCAAGGTGGTTAGGACATCAACAGACGATAAAACTTAGACACAAAAAGGCTTTTCACCCAGTCCCCAGTCCCCAGTCCCTTGCTATATATGCTAAGGCAAATTATTTGGATCGATACCTTGAGATTGTAGATAGGCAATTAGCCGTTCTTTTTGCTGGCGTTCCTGTTCGGCACGTTGGCGTTCCTGTTCAATTTGTTCTACTGCCCAAAGTAACAAATTACCTGCCTCATCCCACCAGCGCAACCAGTAACCAGTTCTGGCTTCTTTTGTTCCTTGCCAGGTTCCCAGAAATAAACCCATTGAATCAATCCAATGACGACCATTTTCATCAGGTTGCTTTAACTCGTAGCGCCTGTTTTCGAGTTGGTAAAATTCTAATAAACCACCATTTGGGTCAAAAATTATGTAAATTGGGACTTGAAGAATCTGCTCGTAAAAAAACCATTTTCCTGGTGGATAGGTTCGTTTAAAAGAGTATTCTCCACCCTCTGTGTCAGATAGAAATTCCATCACAATTGCTGGAATATCTCCATCTAAATTGGGTGTATAGCTTTTGCGTTCTCCTAAAACCTGATTTACCGATGGCACATAAACCCAGTCGGGTGCTTTAGCTATAAATTGCCCGTTTATCGTCGCACAAAGTCCAAAATTTGAGGCTATTAACATCTGCGGTTGGATGAAACCACTTATCTCAAGGCTTTCGCGCAAAGCACCAGCCAATAGTGGCTGACCTGTATTTTCCACTGGTTCATCCTCTAAGTGAAAATCTGCGGGCAATGCTTCCCAAGATACTACCAGTTCTGTTGAAGATTTAGCTTCACCGAGTTGGGTTGCCATAAACACCCCTTTATTATTGATTTGTCTTTATTTTATGGCTGACCAGTGGTTTGTTGCTAATGGGGCGACAAAATGGGATGGATAAGACACAAAAAACCCCGACTAAATTAGCCGAGGTAAAGTCGAGAAGTGAGATTGACGATGAGATACAGCGATATCGAAATCAAAAAATCTTAGCTAACGCTAAAACCAACCAAAACTAAAGCGGTGACGATTAAAGTTGCAAAAAGACCCTGTAAAACGTATTTACGTTGTTCCCAAATTGCTGGGTACTCAGAGTAGTACATCTTGGGTTCTGCTGCGTAGTTGTTGAGAATGCCGTCTTCGTTGGTGGTGGTGTACATAGTTTTTTCTTTTCTTTCTTTTGTTATCTTATGTAAATAAATATAACAATTTCGTTACAAAGCGTCAATAAGACTTGACAAAAAAAGACTGATAGTAAATATAAAAATGACTTATCAGCACACCACTACCGTTTGGGATACGTAAAACACAAAAAACCCCGGCGAAACTAACCGGGGTTATAGAGAGAGGTCTGAATGACGATGAGATACAGCGATACTGAAATCAAAAAATCTTAGCTAACGCTAAAACCAACCAAAACTAAAGCGGTGACGATTAAAGTTGCAAAAAGACCCTGTAAAACGTATTTACGTTGTTCCCAAATTGCTGGGTACTCAGAGTAGTACATCTTGGGTTCTGCTGCGTAGTTGTTGAGAATACCGTCTTCGTTAGTAGTGGTATACATGGTTTTTTTTTCTTTGTTTTGTTATCTTATGTAACTAAATATAACAATTTCGTTACAAATTGTCAATATGGCTTGACAAAAAAAGACTGATGGTAGATATAAAGCTAACTTATCTGCGATCGCGGATTCTGGCGAAGCGGTTCGAGTATGCCAAAGCCGGATGCCTCTCAGTACTTGTCGGTTAAACTGCCGCAATACATGTCTCGTAAATTCACGCCTCTAGTAACTAGCGTTCGCTGATTTTTTTTGTGTTTTTTTAATTACTTTTTGTCTTGCTTGTCAATGCGTAAATTCTAAACCAATGTAATTTTTATTACAACATATTTCTTACTTAAAAATAAGCGTTATTGTTTATTTAAGTTGAGTTTAAATTTCAATTAAATAGTGACATACAATCATCAATCTCTTTCTTAAGATGTAAGCAATTCATGTTTGAAACAGATTAAATTTATAATAGTTATTTATTAGAAAGTTATAATATTAGTAATTAAACATAAATAATAATATCTAAATAAAATTACTACTATTGAGCAAGTTCCAATCAGGTTTTAATTTGTTAAAATAGGAAGCCAGCGTTTATTTTGGGACATACTGAGAATTAAATTAATAGTAATACTTAAAAGTTTTGGACAATTAAATTAATAGTAATACTTAAAATAAAATTTTTGAGGGAATATTGTATTATGTTGTTATCAAAAAGCCTAAAAAGAGTATTGAACAGTTTAATATTGATTATTATAGTTTCAGTTTTGGTAGTTACTCCTTCTATATTAGGAAATAATTTTTATTGGTTTGATGCACCAAGTGTAGAAATTAGCGTTAATGCTCAGACTCCTACTGGAGTAGAAGAAACACAACAGAAAAACAGCAATTTATCTCAGAATCCTAAGGAAAAAAATAAAAATAGTCAGGATAAAAGTGCTGAGTCTAAAGGAGAAAAACAGGGAAAATTAGATATTTTTAAAATAGTCACGGGTGCGCTGGCGGGACTGGTACTATTTTTGTATGGTGTGACACGAATGGCCGAGGGACTGGAAGCGATCGCAGGCGATCGTGCCAAAGAACTAATTAGCAAGTTCACTACCAATCGCTACGCTGGAATAGCAACTGGCACGGTAGCGACAACAATATTAGATTCGTCCTCAGTAACAATCATCATTGTGATTGCAATGGTTAGTGCTGGTTTATTGTCATTTGTAGAATCTCTCGGCGTGGTTTTGGGTTCCAATATTGGTACAACCATCGGCGCTCAAATAGTTGCTTTTAACATTAGTGATTATGCGCCCATAGCAATGTTCGTTGGCTTACTGTTAATTTTGTTGGGTAAAAAAGAACGTTGGAAGCAAATCGGTTTAATTATTCTTGGCATAGGCTTATTGTTTTTCGGACTTGACACAATTGAAAACGCAATGGAACCTTTCAAGGACTACCAGCCATTTCTCAAATTGATGGAAACCTTGGGTAACAACGCGCTTTTAGGTGCTGGAGTTGGGGCACTATTTACAGTCTTAGTTCAATCTTCCTCTGCCACAGTTGCGATTATTGTGACTTTGGCTAGTCAAGGATTAATTTCATTATCAGCAGGCGTGGCGTTAATGCTGGGTGCTGAAGTTGGCACTTGTGCTGACACATTAGTAGCTACCTTTGGACGCGAACGTCCAGCAGTGCGGACAGGTATCTTTCATTTACTTTTCAATCTGACTACTGCTGCGGTAGGAATTATATTTGTCACTCAATTGGCAGGATTCGCGCAATGGATTTCTCAGTTAATGGGAGCAGGGGATGATGTTGCTCGCCAAATTGCCAATGCACAGTTAATATTCAACTTGCTAGGCGTGGCATTAATTATTGGATTTCTACCCTTAATCGCCCGTGGATTGGAACGGTTACTTCCAGATAAAAAGAATCAAAATCCGCAGGCTGAAGCGGTTAAGAATTAAATCCAGCAAAAAGGCTTTATATTTGGGATTTCCAAAAATTAAATTACTCAATTCCTGCATCCAATACGACCATCAAAGTTCTTCTTTCCCTGCTCCCTCTGCTCACCAAAGTAATTGATTATTTTTTTATTTGGAATTCCTTTAACGTATTTATAGCGATTCCCTGTTAAGTGAGGTACAGATAATATTTTGAAACGCAGAGGTACACAGAGATTTGTACCTTAACAGACTAGGAAATGCTATATAATCTAAATATCTAACCCAACTACCATTAAGTCGGGCGGATGTTCAACATTAAACTGGTAATATATCTCTCGTCGCTCTTGGGCTGTAAGAGTTAACAGCCATTCTAAAATCCCCATTTCACCAAGTTGAATTTGTGGATTGCTGCGACTGAGGCGTACTTTAATTTGCTCGTTGCGGCTAACTGGCAATTGTTCAGTTAATTTTAGATTTACTTCTTTCTCTAGTAAGTTAGTAACAATCAACCGATAACTATAAGTAATCCGGCGCTGGTTGCTAATTAATCTTTTATCTACCAGGCGCTCAACTAAATCGCGCTCAATTTTTAAACCTTCGTCAATTCCTAAGTTCAGTTTGAATTCTTGCCCTGGTGCAATATTCCCTAATCCAGTAGTACCGACAAAAACGTTGTTGCGGAAAATATTCGCTTTGCCTGGTAACAAAGTCGCACCATTGGGACTATTTTTCACATTCGCTTGTAGATAAGCAAAACTTACCAAGCGCGGCATTGCTACATAATCGAAGCTACAAGGATAATCATCGTTGAAAATCGTAGTTTTATGGGGTGCGCCATCGCTGGGAATATTACCACCGCCATTCAATTTAAAGGTAACTACACTCCCTTCTTTGGATACTTCTGCTGTAATGGTTTCTGCTGGAATCAGACTATCCTCTGCAACTTCGTCTTGTTCTTGCCAATCCACCCTGGCAGCAGCAGGTGGCTCTGGTATGCTAGGCAGTAGTGGTGGCTGGGCAGCAAATCGAGCTTGTCGTTGTCGCGCTATTCGTGGAAGTGGCGCATCAATATACCAGGGTTCAAGTTTGGGTGGAAGCGTACCTAATCCTGGTTTAGCGGTAGAAAGAGTGAGATTTGCACCAATCCAATCTTCGCCAGTGCTTTGAGTGATTTCTGCAAGGTAACTCAAATGTACAATCTCGCTGGTAGTGCTAAAGCGTAAGTCATAAAGCGGATTCCAACTAGCGCGATTTACTATGTAAGACACCTCTAATTCAAATTCGCCTTCACCCGCGACTTCAACGGCTACAACTAAGCTAAAACTCTCTTTAGGATGGGGTGTTTGGATTATTTGCAATGAGGTGTGGAGTGCTTGCAGTTGTTTGTCTAATTCCTGCTGTTGAGTTTTGCACTCTCCAGATGCGATCGCATATTCACTATACTGGCTGCCAAGAAAGTTGAGGAAATCCAAAGTTTCGCTGAGGCTGAGATTTTTCCGAGACAAACTTTGTGCAAAGGGTTCTTCTGTTTTTTCACGTAAGCCAGCGATAAAACTAGATTGCAATGCCAAAGCGTCTACTTGGGCTTGCAGGTGGCGTTTTTCTGCTTCTAATTGCTGGATTTGCCTTGTCAAATGTGCTACTCGTTCTGCTACAGGTTCAGTAGTGTAGATGCGATCGCTACTAACTCCCATCAAGCGCACCCCTACCATACCTGTACCGCTAACCCGAACGGACTCACTTTCTAGAGTCATTGGCACTGGGGTAATTACTAATTCCTGTTCAATTCCTGTTAAATCAACTACACCTCGCCGTGTAACCAATGCTCTGTCAGAATACACGGTAACAGCTACAATCTCGCTTTGTACTGTTTTGCGCCAAGATGGTATTTCCGGGTTAACCACTGCCAGTTTTCCCCCATTTTTAATGATTCTGCTGGTTAATTGTCAATGTTTACCGATCTAACAGTCAACCCCTTTGGGGAATTCGTAATTACGAATTACGAATTACGAATTACGAATTCCCGTGAATTGGTTCAAACGTGCTATGAGCGGTATCAGCTTTTTGCTCAACAAAATTCTTTGCCGCCGCTAGGAGATACTCATAATAGGCACGAGCGACGATAGATAGCTGCTTGCCAGATGGATAAACCATGTACCAATGCCGCTGAATGGGGAAGTGTTGCACATCTAAAATGCTGAACTCTGAAGCGTCTGATAGTAAGGTATGACGGGATAAAACAGAAATTCCTAAACCACCTGCGATCGCTTGTTTAATAGCTTCGTTACTTCCCAATTCTAGCTTGACTTTTACTACTATCCCTTGTTCTTCAAAGAGCTTTTGAACGGCGCGACGAGTTCCTGAACCTGGTTCCCGCATAATAAAAGGTTCGTTAGACAGGCGTTGTATAGGAATATTTTTTTCTTTAGATAAAGGATGATTAGTCGGTGCAAAGACTATCAAAGGATTTTCCAGAAATGGTTCACAAGTCACATCTATATTGTCTGGAATTTGACTCATAATATATAAGTCATCCAAATTTTGACTCATCCGTTCTAAAATTTGTTCGTGATTTGTTACTTGCAGCGAGATATCAATCCCTGGATAAAGTTCGCAAAATGGCCCTAACAAACGTGGGATAAAATATTTTGCTGTTGTAATCACTGCCAAACGTAATTGTCCCTGTTTTAGCCCTTTTAAATCTGCCACCTTCATTTCATACTGGGCTATATTGTGAAAAATCTGCCGACAAGTAGCAAACAATTCCCGTCCTGCCTCTGTCAGATACAATCGCTTCCCCACTTGCTCAAATAATGGCAAACCTACTGATTTTGTGAGTTGCTTGATCTGCATAGAAACGGTAGGTTGGGTGAGAAACAATTCCTCAGCAGCACGAGTAAAGCTACTGTGCCGTGCCGCCGCCTCGAACACCTTTAACTGGTGCAGCGTCGCTTGGTTCAAGAGTGATTCTCCTATATATAGCGATTAATAGATATAAAACTAGTATTGCTGAACACTGGCAAATGATATAGTGATGCTCACAGAAAGTTACGAGTTTTATCATAGACAAAACTCTATTACTTATATTAAAACAAAAGTATTTATTTATGGATTGAAAAAGCTATTATTCAGAATAGCTAAAGCGTAAGATGCCTTCTATCTAAACGATGAATGCTGAATGATGATTTGACAAAATTCATCTATCATCATTCATCATTCCATAATTCTTCTTGAACTTTTGTCGGTAGCTTGGTTAAGTCTGGTAATCTTAGTACCTCGATTTCTGCAACTTGTTCTTTAATATTCACTGGTAAGTTTAACGGTTCGCGTTCTTCTATCCAGCAGCTTGCCAATGGCAAGGTTAACTCCATTTCGTCCAGCGGTCGGGGAATTACCATCACTGCATTCAATTCTCCAATGCGTTCTGCTTCAAACATTCCTGCTTCCACTGCTACCGCCACATTTGCTACAGAACCACGAATAATTGCCGTACACAAACCCCCACCAATTTTTTCATAAGCTGCTAAATGAACATCAGCAGCTTTGAGCATCGCATCACACGCTCCTACCATCGCGGGAAATCCTCGCGTTTCTACCAAACCAATTGCTTGGTTACTCAGACGGCTGGAATTGCCCTCTTCCATCAATTTAGTGAAACGGGTTGTGATGGGAAGTACTATATCTAGGTTGGGATAAGGTCGGGGAATCACCAAACTAGAAACTAACTGACCAAACTGTTCAGCCGTTTGCACGCCAGATTCTACCGCCAGACGCACGTCAGCAATTCCACCCCGAACGATCGCAGTACAATAACCGCCACCAATTTTTTCATACCCAACCAGGTGAACTCCCGCTGATTTCAGCATCATATCGGCCGTCCCAACGATTGCCGGAAAGCTACGGCAAGAAACTAAACCCAAAGCAGTATCCTGAAAGGTTTCTTGACTACTCGCTCCCTGGATAGTACGAATCGACCGTTGATTATATGTTTCCATGATGAATTCTCCAAAATACGGAAAAAGCCGACAACTTACAATTAACACTTACTCTGACTAATCGTCAGGGTTTGGGTCGTTCAAGGATTGTCTGTGAGGAAACAATGTAGTCAACAGTCTGCTTATGCTCCCTTGTCCATAAATTTGAGTCCCAAAACCATTAGGGGATTCTAAGGCAGACTGACTGGGATCTGAATGATGTTCTGTTGACTCTTGGGATTCCCCCAAGGTGGAGTCAGTATCATTGGTCGGTTCCTCCACAGGAGGAGACTGACTTTCGGGAGTGGCGGGAGATTTAAAATAAGAAATTGACTTGTTTTGTTTGAAATCTACAAAAGCCGAAGCTGAGAAGTTAGTTGAGGAAATTACCTTTTCCTGACCTCCACCTGAGCTATTTTCTTCTTCTTTCGGTGGTGTATTTGTAGTAGAAGTTGGGTTATTTGTAGATGCTTCTAGCTGTTTTGTTGGCTCAATCTGCCGACTGGTGTCTCCTAAAATTGAACCAGGCGGTACTACTTGTTCGGGTTCAACCGAATAGTTAAAAACTGTAGTCGCTGAACCAATACAAGCATTTGCGCCAATTTTGCCTTTGCCAATCATCAAAAAGCCGGCTCCCAGGTTTGCACCTGCTTCTACTTCTAGAGTGCCTTCATGGACTTGGAGAATTGCTCCCATGCCAATACAGACCCCTGGCCCAATGACGATCTTGCTGTTTACAGCCGCTTGGAGGATCACCCCAGGTGCAAGTACCGCGCTTGGATGAATAGTCACCTCACCACTAATGTAAGTATCAAAGTTATTGCTGAGGCGCAGTAGCGGCACAGACATGGAAATTTTAACCTCGGAAGCCCTAAGAAGATAGGAGTTAAAAGTGAGGAGTTAGGAGTTAGTTAAAAGTGGGGGAGTTATAAATTTTAAGTTTAGAGTTATCAATTAACAATCTTTTTTAACTCCTAACTTCTAACTCCCAACTCTTGTACAGACGCGATTAATCGCGTCTGTACTCCTAACTCCTTAAGGTCGTTGAATAATCGTTTCTAATACGCGACGCTTGGCTTTGGGGTCAACACCAATTAAGCGTACATATTCCCCTTGGTATTCGCCGAGTTGTCTTTCTACGGCGGCGATCGCTTCTCTTTCTGAGGAGGCTTGAATTTGACCAGTACTAGTCCAGGAACCTGTACGGAACCGTCGTTGATCTACGTGTTCAATGCTAATTTTTGAGCCGCTAGCCAATAATTGCCGGAGTTGGTCTACTACTTCACTACTCAAGCGGGTAGCTGTTGCTGTTGCTGTTGCTGTTGCAGAGGGCGCACTGCTAGTAAATGATTTCTGACCGTCAGAGGAGGCTACTTGACCATTTGGACGTTGGATAATGGTTTCTAATACCCGCCGTTTGGCTTTGGGGTCAACACCAATTAAGCGTACATATTCCCCTTCGTATTCGCCGAGTTGTCCTTCTATGGCGGCGATCGCTTCTCTTTCTGAGGAGGCTTGAATTTGACCGGTACTAGTCCAGGAACCTGTACGGAATCGCCGTTGATCTACGTGTTCAAGGCTAATTTTTGAGCCGCTAGCCAATAAATGCCGGAGTTGGTCTACTACTTCAGAACTTAAACGGTTACTACTAGCTGTTCCCCTATCATAGGATGCTGCACTACTGCTAGTACTAGTAAATGATTTGTGACTACCAGAGGAAACTGCTTGACCATTTGGACGTTGGATAATGGCTTCTAGTACCCGCCGTTTCGCTTTGGTGTCAATGCCGATTAAACGTACATACTCGCCTTGATGACTTGCGATACATTCTTCCAAAGCGGAGATGACTTGATTTGTGGAAGTTGCATCAATTGGCGTGCAACTAGTCCAGGAACCAGTACGGAAACGACGCTCATCTACGTGTTCCATACCAATTTTGTAACCACCTGCCAAGAGTTGGCGGATTTGCTCTAGAGTTTCGCTACTGACTTTGCCACTGCTAGAACCGTTACTATTACCATTATCATAGCTGTTGCTGTAGCTTCTGTAACTGCTATTACCATGACTAGCTGGAGCTTTAAAGCTGCTAGCTGGTTTTGCATCATCATCAGGACGTTGGATGATGGCTTCTAGCACGCGTCGTCTATCTTTGTCAATGCCAAACAGTCGGACATACTCGCCGCTATGCTCTTGTAGACAGCCTTCTAATGCTGCGATCGCTTCACCGAGGGATCTCGGTTCGATTGGTTGGCAACTAGTCCAAGAACCCGTGCGGAAACGTCTTTGGTCTACATGTTCCGTACCAATTTTATACCCTTGCCCCAATAGATACCGCAACTGATCTATTGTTTCTCCACCCAAGCTATTGCTCGACACTTCACTACTCCTTTCCAACTCTAAAACAGTAATACCATTACCTGTATAAGATTTAGCGTTCTCATCCCGAATGGGTGCTATACATTTAGTATCCGCAGCACAGAGATAACCAGCTCGTAATGCCTGATTAATTCCAACCACATGATGAGCAAATTCTTTATCTTGATCTTGCACATCTGGCAAGCGATCGGCTTGCTGCTGGCTGGTAATTATCGCTCCCGAAGGTACATACTTCCCAGAGGGAATCTCTACGTCTTGAATCAAAGCGTGCATCATTACGATGCAACCTGCACCCACCCTGGCATTAAATATCGTAGAGCGAAAGCCAATGAAGGAATTATCACCTACATAAGCTGGCCCGTGAATTAGAGCCATGTGGGTAATGCAAGCGTTTTTACCAATCCATACTGAGTATTTATTTTGGTCATCGCCAATTACTCGGCCTTGCTCCAACCCATGAATGACAACACCATCTTGAATATTGGTGTTTTCACCCAGATAAAAAGGTGTGCCTTCATCCGCTCTAATCGTAGTCCCCGGAGCAACGATTACATTTGCACCTATTCGTACATCCCCAATCAGATTGGAGAATGAATGTACAAAAGCAGTTTCATGGATTTTGGGTTCAGCTAAATTCCTTGACCACGGGGTTGGGGGTGCCGCCGTGCTGCGGACTGCCATCGCGAGATTCCTCCTCTATTATCATTTGTCAGTTGTCATTTGTCAGTTGTCATTTGTCGACAGCTAATGACTAATGACTAATGACCAATGACTATCAATATTGATCTTTTTTGCTGTAAATGAGGCGATCTTCAACGTAAATAGTATCTATGATCGCCACCACTGCTGCATCCAATGGACGCTGTTCATTGCCAACAACTTGACGAGCGGCACTACCACGAGTGATGAGTACCCACTCATCTACTCCTGCTCCCACAATATCTGCTGCTACTTCATACTCTGGTAAGATATTGCCGTTTTCATCTACTAATTGTAACAACAGTAGTTTCACACCTCTAAGAGTTGGCTCTTTTTGGGTGCTAACTACTGTGCCGCGAACTTTGGCAATTTGCATTACAAATTACGGTCTTCTACCGAAAGGACGAATTGCATTCACATTTTCCCGGAACTGCTCTACATCTTCGGTATAACGAATTGGGAGGACGTATTCCAAGTTTTCGTGAGGACGAGCAATGATATGAGTAGACAACACTTGTCCGCCGTTGACCCGCTTTACAGATTCAACCCCAGCAGCTACGGAAGCTTGCACTTCCGAAACGTCACCCCGAACAATTACCGTCACCCGACCACTACCGATTTTTTCATAACCTACTAAAGTGACGCGGGCAGCTTTCACCATTGCATCAGCAGCTTCCACTACTGCTGGAAAGCCCAGCGTTTCAACCATTCCCACTGCAATTGACATTAGTTTTAATCCCTATTTCAAAGTTTTTAGTCTTGGACAAAAGTGATGCTCTTTTCAGGCAAAAAGCGTTAATTACTTTGTTTAAACAGCTTTTAAGTACGGAATTGTTCCACCGCTTCTGTGTAACGTATCGGCAAGACGTATTCCAGGTTTTCGTGAGGACGAGCAATGATGTGAGTGGATAACACTTCACCACCAAAGACTCTTTTTGCCGCTTCAACCCCAGCAGCTACAGAAGCTTGCACTTCCGATACATCTCCCCGAACTATCACGGTGACGCGAGCGCTACCAATTTTTTCATACCCTACTAAGGTGACACGGGCGGCTTTCACCATCGCATCAGCAGCTTCCACCACTGCTGGAAAGCCCTTCGTTTCAATCATTCCAACTGCAATTGGCATCGCAGAACTCCTACAAAATTAATGCAATCTGTACTGTCGTTTGAATTTTTTGACGGGGAGAGCCTGATCTTATAGCTAAGAAAACACTTCCAAATTAAGCATAGGAAAGCTTGGCGTTCCTGGCAATATAAATTACTATAATAGTTTATGATAAGAAAGTTTTAAAAAACTTAACAAAAAGTTATCTAGGCTTCTGAGCAATTAAAGTTTACAGATTCCTTGAGCAGGCACTTATGCTTTATAATTTCTTTATCACATTTACAAAACGACATTCATAACCAGGGCTAATCCTATCTGACAAAAGGTAAGCAGCGGCTGTATGTTTTGCTGTATCTATCTTTTATCAAATATTTCTAAGTGCACAAGGACTAAGTGAAATATATATAAGTTTTTTAAATATATTGTATAAATTACTTTGGTTAAAGTAGAAATACAAATGTAAAAAGGTCAGCGATCTTAAGGCAAGTAAATGCTTTTGCTTATGTAAAGTTATATTTTACTTATATTTAATAGGGTAGCGTTAAGTAAAAGTACTTCTGGAAGTTCAGTTAAAATAATAGTAAAAAAACATTGGTAATTTTGGTAAATTAATTTTATTAAATAACATAATTGGTTGAAATTTTTTTAAAATCAAGGCTGAGTCATCAAGGGAAATTTAAATGGAGCAATTTCTATTTTCAATAAGTTGGTTTGTGCCTTTGTATAGCTTATCGGGCGCAATTTTGACATTGCCGTGGGGAATAGGAATAATTCGGCGAACAGGGCCCAGACCTGCGGCATACTTCAACTTGTTGACGACCGTTTTAGCTTTTGTTCATAGCCTGTTTGTATTTAAAAATGTCTGGGATAGAGAGCCAGAAACCTTACTAATCAATTGGTTCAAAGCAGCAGATTTAGACTTATCTTTTTCCTTGGAACTATCCCCAGTCAGTATTGGGGCAACAGTTTTAATTACAGGGTTAAGCTTACTGGCACAAGTTTACGCTCTGGGTTATATGGAAAAGGACTGGTCGTTGGCGCGTTTTTTTGGGCTACTGGGATTTTTTGAAGCAGCGCTATGTGGTCTAGCAATTAGTGATTCTTTGTTTCTCAGCTATGCGCTTTTGGAAGTTTTGACGCTTTCAACTTACTTGCTGGTGGGGTTCTGGTATGCTCAACCACTAGTAGTGACGGCGGCGCGGGATGCATTTTGGACTAAACGGGTAGGAGACTTGTTGTTGCTGATGGCTGTAGTGACACTTTCTACCTTAGCTGGGAGTTTGAACATTTCGGATTTATATGAGTGGGCGCAAACAGCTAATTTAAGTCCAATGACATCGACGTTGCTAGGGTTGGCGTTAATTGCTGGGCCTGCTGGTAAATGTGCCCAATTTCCACTGCATCTGTGGTTAGATGAGGCAATGGAAGGGCCCAATCCTGCCTCGGTAATGCGGAACTCTCTAGTCGTAGCTGGTGGTGCTTATTTACTGTATAAACTTCAACCATTATTAGCCCTGTCGCCAGTTGCCTTGAATGCCTTGGTAATCATGGGTACAGTAACGGCGATTGGAGCGACATTAGTATCCATAGCTCAAATTGACATTAAGCGATCACTGTCTCATTCCACCAGTGCATACATGGGGTTAGTGTTTTTAGCAGTGGGGTTGCAGCAAGGAGGTGTAGCCCTGATGTTGCTGTTAGCTCATGCGATCGCCAAAGCATTATTATTTATGAGTTCTGGTTCAGTCATCTTAACTACCCAAAGCCAAGACTTAACAGAAATGGGCGGTTTGTGGTCGCGGATGCCAGCCACCACCACAGCCTTTGTAGTTGGTTCAGCCGGGATGGTGACACTGCTACCCTTAGGAAGCTTCTGGGCAATGCTATCATGGGCTGACGGTTTCGTGAATATTAGCCCTTGGGTAATTGGGGTTTTAATATTAGTCAATGGTTTGACAGCATTGAATTTGACAAGAGTATTTAGATTAGTCTTTTGGGGTAAACCGCAACAAAAAACCCGTCGCACCCCAGAAGTTGGTTGGCAGATGGCCTTCCCAATGGTGTTTCTAACAGTGCTGACTCTGCTTCTACCTCTAATGTTACAGCAATGGTACTTACTACCAGATTGGGAAAGTATTAATTGGTATGTGGTGTTAGCCTTGTTTAGTTCTACCGTAGTGGGGGTAGGTGTAGGGTGTACAGTTTACCTGCACAAAGCTTGGTCAAGATCCAGAATCCTGGCGTGGAGATTTCTGCAAGACCTGTTAGGTTATGATTTTTATATTGACCGAGTTTATTATGTCACCGTGGTAAGTATAGTAGGACTGCTATCTAAAATTTCTGCTTGGAGCGATCGCTACTTGGTTGACGGTTTAGTAAACTTGGTTGGGTTTGCGACCATTTTCGGCGGACAAACCTTAAAGTACAGCATTTCTGGGCAATCTCAGGGCTATATGTTGACCATCCTAGCAGTTGTCAGCGTCTTGGGGTTTTTCATCAGTTGGTCATTGGGTTTACTAGATAAATTGCCTTTTTAGAGAGACGCGATAAATCGCGTCTGTACAAAACGTAGAGACGCGATTTATGGCGTCTGTTATTCTCTCTCATCCCCCCTTACCCGAAGTCTATGCTTAGTGTTTTAATTCTAGTACCGTTAATCGGTGCAGCTTTAATTGGTTTCTCCCCCTCAAGCATCAGTGGGAAATTGGCCCGTGGGGTGGCTTTAGTCTTTGCCATTATCGCTTTCTTGTGGACAATCGTATTAGTAAGTCAGTTCCATCCAGGAGAAATTACTCAACAGTTTGCTGAGTCTCTCCCTTGGGTAGATGCTATAGGGCTGAACTATAACCTTGGAATAGATGGTTTATCTTTGCCGTTGCTGGTTTTAAATGGATTGTTAACTGCCATTGCCATCTACAGCAGCGATGAATCGCTACAGCGCCCTAAATTTTATTACTCTTTGGTACTATTATTAAGCGCTGGGGTGACAGGAGCCTTTCTAGCACAGGATTTACTATTATTTTTCCTGTTTTACGAATTGGAACTAATTCCGCTGTATTTGTTGATCGCCATTTGGGGTGGCGCCAAACGGGGTTATGCTGCGACTAAATTTCTTATTTATACAGCCGTTTCGGGAATCCTGCTTTTAGCAAGTTTCCTCGGTATGGTTTGGCTGAGTGGTTCCTCTAATTTTGCACTAGCAACCTTGAACGCGACAACTCTACCTCTAGGAACACAGCTTTTATTGCTAGCGGGAATTTTGATCGGTTTTGGAATAAAAATTCCCTTGGTTCCCTTCCATACTTGGTTGCCAGATGCTCACGTTGAAGCTTCGACACCGATTTCCGTGCTATTGGCTGGGGTGCTTTTGAAGTTGGGAACTTACGGTTTACTGCGATTTGGGATGAACTTGTTACCAGAAGCTTGGGCTTATGTAGCTCCTTGGTTGGCGACTTGGGCAGTAGTGAGTGTACTCTATGGTTCATCCTGTGCGATCGCCCAAAGCGATATGAAAAAAATGGTAGCATACAGCTCCATTGGACACATGGGTTACGTGCTTTTAGCAGCGGCGGCGGGCACACCTTTAAGTGTATTGGGTGCTGTGATGCAAATGATTAGCCACGGCTTGATTTCCGCCATGCTGTTTTTGCTGGTAGGGGTTGTGTATAAAAAAGCTGGAAGCCGTGATTTAGCAATCATTCAAGGATTACTGAACCCAGAACGGGGTATGCCAGTAATTGGTAGTTTGATGATTGTCGGAGTCATGGCCAGCGCTGGTATACCGGGAATGCTAGGGTTTATTTCCGAATTCGTAGTTTATCGGGGAAGTTTTGCAGTTTTTCCAGTGCAAACTTTGTTATGTATGCTTGGTACTGGTTTAACAGCAGTTTACTTCCTATTACTTGTTAACCGCGCCTTTTTTGGACGTTTATCTTCACCTGTTGTTAATTTACCACGTGTGTATTGGAGCGATCGCATCCCAGCTGCAATTTTAGCTGTGCTGATTGTGATTTTTGGCATTCAACCTAGTTGGTTAGTGCGTTGGACTGAACCAACAATTACAGCAATGATAAATACCCAAAACGTAGTAGCAGTGTCTTTGGATAAAGCAATGGGGAATGGGGACTAGGGACTGGGGACTGGGGACTGGGGACTGGGGACTGGGGAATGGGGAAAAGTTTTCCTAATGCCCAATGCCCAATGCCCAATGCCCAATGCCCAATGCCCAATGCCCAATGCC
>NZ_JAVRCB010000033.1:0-65138 GCF_034530955.1 Nostoc sp. DedQUE05
TTCACAATACAAGCCGATGTATTAACAAGGCCGCGGCCGCATTCACAATACAAGCGAACGCATTGGCATTGCACAGTATTGCCTTTCATGAATTCGCTATAAATTAATGAAATTCTGTACTTAGTTTTCTCACGGTACAACAAGACTTTGAAGCTTCTAGATTTCAGAGACTTGGAACTAGGAAGCGAAAAGAAGTGGCTTGGTCAATTATCATTTCGTAGTTTGATTGGGCGAATGTCGCGGATCTTGAGGGTTCTTTTGCCTGCGTTATCGTCGTCATCAATTGTTACCAGGGATTTCACGACCGTATGGTTTGCATTTCCACCAGTCACGGTGACAACAAATGCTGAGTAACTGTTAGTGTTTGTGCCACAACCACTCCGGTCATGGAAGGTTTGATTCCATTCACCAATACGGACACCCTCGCCTCGTGGCTCATCACCACTTTGTTTAATTTCATTGAGAAGAGCTACTTTCAGTTGAGATAGCTTTGATTTTTGATCGGCAAGCATAAGTTTAAGAAACTTCTCGCGATTTACGTTGTCAAGGTTGCCGCCGTTGCTGCATTTATCTTCGTAGTTGGCAAAAGCTGAATTTGGGCTAGTCATCACCAGTGCTGGGATGTTGGCAGACTCAGAGGCGTGTCCACTTGTTGCCGCTAGTGCGAGAACACATAAAGTTAAAGTACAAAAATCAAAGCGCATTCAATTCTCCAAGCGTGAATTAGTGTGTCCAATCAAGATTAACTGCAACGGACACTAAAGGAGAGGGTTTGCTTGGTAGGCGTATGCAGCAAAGGGGTGACATGAGCAGTGATACCAAAGGTTACGAATATGCAAGAAACGAAACCCCTAACTGAAATCGTTATACTAACTGTGGGAGGCTGTTTATCTATCCAGCCAGATTCCATAGTTGTGTTTTTTATAGCTTGTTGCACTATGTCTTTCTTCAAAACCCCGCTGATTGGTTTAAAAGCTGACTCATTTCGTCATCCATTAGACCTGGAAGCTACCAGAGCGCTCAAGCAAATACCAGGCATAGATATGTTGGTGCGAAATTGGCTCGGGCCAATGGCAGAGCAGGTTTTTTATGTAGAAAATATTGCCTCTAGCATTTTGGTGGGTGAAAAGCAACTACCCGATTTATACAAGCTATTGTTAGATGCCTGTAAAATCCTGGATATCGATCCTCCCCAGTTGTACGTTCGGCAACATCCGGCTCCTAACGCCTATACTTTTGCTGTGCGCGGTAAGCAGCCTTTTGTGGTGGTACACACTTCCCTGATTGATATCCTGACACCAGAGGAAATACAAGCAGTAATCGCCCACGAGTTAGGGCATCTCAAGTGTGACCATAGCGTTTACTTGACACCTGTAAATTTATTAATATTAGCTGCGGCGATTGTGCCCAATGTCGGAACCTTCGTGGCTCAAGCTATACAGGCGCAACTTTTGGAATGGGTACGTTGTGCTGAGTTTACCTGCGATCGCGCCGCATTACTAGCAACTCAAGACCCGAAAGTGGTTATGTCCGTGTTGATGAAGTTGGCTGGTGGTTCTCCCACCTTAGCGCCCCAACTGAATCTCGATGCCTTTGTTGCCCAAGCCCGCGCTTACGATGATATTAGTAAGACAGAACTGGGTGAAATGGTCAAAGCTGCTCGCACAGCCCAATTAAGCCATCCAGTGCCAGTACTGCGGGCGCGAGAAATTGACCGTTGGGCAAGCAGCACCGAATATCAAACTCTGTTGCACAGTCACGGACTGAAGTCTAATAATGAAGTTGCACCCAAAGGTGGATGGCGCAATTGGTAGAGCTACTTTTCACAATGGCTTTTTCGCTATATAAGCAGAAAAATTTTTAATAGATCGTGAGAAGCGATCGCACTTTGGCGATCGCTTCTCCTTTTGATCAAAAAACGCAAACTCTAATTACACTACATATCCCTTTTGTCAACTAGAAGCTTTTAAAGCTGCTTCTGCTTGGGAATGTAACAACAAACCGTATTCCAAGCCCTCCACCACTGCTTGATAGGAAGCCGCCAAAATATTGGTAGAAACCCCTACCGTTGTCCAGCGTTGACGACCATTGCCTGATTCTACCAACACACGAGTTTTCGCCGCAGTGCCCGTATGTCCGTTGAGAATTCGCACTTTGTAATCTGTCAAATCAAAAGTTGCAATCTGAGGATAAAAGTTCACCAAAGCCTTGCGTAAAGCTGCATCCAAAGCTGCAACAGGCCCGTTACCTTCCGCCGCCTCCAAAATATTTTTGCCGTCAACAGCGACTTTGACTGTAGCTAGGGCATTGCTAGTTTCTTTCCCCTCAATCAAGTCACAGTGGACTTGAAAACCTTTGACTTCAAAAAACTTCTGGCGGCCTCCCAAAGCTTCGTGCATCAACAGCACAAAACTGGCCTCTGCTGCTTCAAATTGAAATCCTTCACTCTCCAAATCTTTGAGGCGCTGGAGAATTTCTCTAGCCTCTGCTTTTTGTTGATCCAATTCAATCCCAAAACTGCGGGCTTTGGCTAAAACATTGCTCAGTCCAGACTGTTCCGAAATCACAATGCGCCGACGATTCCCGACTTGTTCCGGCTGAATGTGTTCGTAAGTTAGGGGATTACGTTCCACTGCTGATACATGAATACCGCCCTTATGGGCAAAAGCCGAACGTCCCACAAAGGGAGCGTGTTCATCTGGCGCAAGGTTGACCACCTCACTCACAAAACGACTAGCTTCTGTAAGTTGTGTAAGCTGGTCTTCTGTGATACAACTGTAACCCGCCTTCAGTTGTAAATTGGGAATTAACGAGCAGAGGTTAGCATTACCGCAACGTTCACCGTAACCATTAATTGTGCCCTGTACCATCTTTGCCCCTGCCATCACGGCAGCTATTGCGTTAGCAACCGCCATTTCCGAATCGTTGTGAGTATGAATTCCAATTTGAGGAATTGTCCTTTGTCCTTTGTCCTTGGTCATTGGTTCTTGACAAATGACCAATGACAAATGACTAATGACATCTTGAACAATTTGGCTAATTTCGTGGGGTAAAGTGCCGCCATTGGTATCACAGAGGACTAGCCATTCCGCACCAGAGGCGATCGCAGCTTCTAATGTCTGTAAAGCATAATCTCGATTGTGCTTATAGCCATCAAACCAATGTTCGGCATCGTAGATAATGCGACGCCCTTGAGAACGGAGGTACTCAATGGTGTCGCGAATCATCGCCAAATTTTCTTCTAATGTCGTCTTGAGTCCTGTTGTCACGTGTAAATCCCAAGACTTGCCAAAAATCGTTACCCAGCGAGTTCCCGCCGCCAAAATATCCTGTAGCATCGGTTCGGTGGCGGCAGTGGAGTTGGGGCGTCGAGTCGAGCAAAAAGCGACAATTTCAGCCTGTTTAAGCGGATCTTCTTGGAGTTGCCAGAAAAATTGTACATCCTTGGGATTGGCACCAGGCCAACCACCTTCAATAAAAGGAATTCCCAGTTGATCGAGTCTACGGGCAATGCGTAACTTATCTTCTATCGATACAGATAGCCCTTCGCGCTGAGTGCCATCCCGTAATGTAGTGTCATAGAGCCAAAGTTGAGGTGAAGAATTTGTGGTCATAAAACTGGGACCGACGAGACAACTTTCGAGGCAATGTGTCAATATACAACAAAAAGCCAGTTTGGCAATTTAAAAATGCCTAAAGTAATAGCTGAAGGTAAAACAATTGATTGCGAGCATGGAAGCAATCTGCGCAAGATTTTGCTGCAAAATGGTATTAACCTCTACAATGACGGTGCTAAGGTAATAAACTGTCGGGGCATTGGCAGTTGTGGTACCTGCGCGGTTAAGGTAGAGGGCAAAGTCTCAGCAGCGAACTGGCGCGATCGAACACGGCGTTCGCTTCCTCCCCATTCTCCTACAACAGACTTACGTTTAGCCTGTCAAACTCAGGTTTTAGGCGATGTGAAAGTGACAAAGTTTGATGGATTTTGGGGACAAGGTTCTCGAATAGTGTGGACACCAAAAGGTTAAAAAGGAGTTAAGACAAGATGGGTAGATGGACACCCTTAATTTTAATGGCTGGAGGTTTAGCCATTCTGCTTGGTACATTACTGGGCATCAACTTTCCGATGGGCGTACAAACTGCTAACGCTCCTAGTGACAAGAAATCAGAAGTCCTGCCAGCTAATATCAATGTTAATAGCAGCGCTGGCAGCAAAAATGAAGAAACTGCAACAGAAGGAAACGAAACAACTGAAACCAACCAAAACAGGCGCTCTATTGTAGCCCCAAGACCTGACAACAGGAGTAACGTTGCCCAGAATTCTGGCGATGACTCAACATCACCTGCTGACACTACAACAGAGAATAATACAGATTCTTCAGGAACAAGCACACCATCCAGCGATACAAATCAAAGCAACGAACCAATCCGCGCCTTGTGGTAACGAGCAGATCCTTCTTCAGACCCGTCTTTAGTTACAAGTTATAAGTTATAAGTTATGAGTTATGAGTTATGAGTTATTAGTTATGTACTAATGATAAATGGCTAATGACAGATGACTAATGACTAATGACTAATGATTAGTGAGACTGTAATTATTGGTGGCGGCGTTATTGGTTTAGCGATCGCCATTGAACTAAAATTGCGCGGGACAAACGTCACCGTGCTTTGTCGTGACTTTCAGGCTGCCGCTACCCACGCCGCCGCCGGGATGTTGGCACCAGATGCGGAAAACATCGCTAATGAAGCAATGCGTTCTTTATGTTGGCGATCGCGTGCCTTATATCCCGACTGGACGCGCAAATTAGAAGAACTGACAGGTTTAAATACTGGCTATCGTGCCTGTGGTATCCTTGCACCCGTCTTTGAAGAGGCAGGGGGGCAGGGGGGCAGCACTTCGGCTACGCTCAGTGACCAGGGAGCAGGGGAGCAGAGGAGCAGAGGGGAAAGTCTTTCCTCCTCATCTCCCTCATCCCCCTGTTACTGGTTAAACAAGGAGGCAATTCATCAATATCAGCCAGGATTGGGAGCCGAGGTAGTTGGTGGCTGGTGGTATCCTGAAGACGCCCAAGTTGATAATCAAGCTCTAGCTCATGTATTGCGGACGGCGGCTGAGTCTGTTGGTGTTGAACTCAAAGATGGTATTACGGTAGAAGGATTTTTACAGCAGCAAGGACAAGTGGTTGGCGTGCAAACCAATGCTGGAATAATTCGCGCCGCGCACTATGTTTTAGCTTCAGGTGCTTGGTCAAATGAATTGTTACCGCTACCCGTGCTACCCAGAAAAGGACAAATGCTGAGTGTGCGGATACCAGAAGTTTCGCCGGAATTGCCCTTGAAGCGGGTTTTGTTCGGGCAGGATATTTACATCGTACCAAGACGCGATCGCCTGGTTATTGGCGCAACCAGTGAAGACGTTGGCTTTATGCCCAACAACACCCCAGAAGGTATTCAAAAATTACTACAAGCTGCCATCCGGCTGTATCCCCAATTAAAGCATTATCCCATCCAGGAATTTTGGTGGGGATTTCGCCCAACCACCCCTGACGAATTACCCATCCTGGGCACTAGCCACTGTCAAAATTTAACCTTTGCTACGGGTCATTACCGCAACGGAATTCTACTTGCGCCCGTAACCGCCGCTTTGATTGCCGATTTCATCTTAGAACAAAAATCTGACCCCCTACTTACTGATTTTCACTATTCGCGCTTCCAGTCCAAGTCATCTACCTCCACCCCAATGCTGACTCACTCTGCCAATTTCTCTAACGGACATCACTCTGCTATATCCCCACTCCCCACGGATGCGATTAATCGCGTCTCTACCGATTCCCCATTGATTATCGCTGGCAAAACCTTCCAATCCCGCTTGATGACGGGAACTGGTAAGTATCGCAGCATTGAGGAAATGCAGCAAAGCGTCGCCGCCAGCGATTGCCAAATTGTCACCGTAGCAGTACGACGGGTACAAACCAAGGCTCCTGGACATGAAGGTTTAGCTGAAGCCTTGGATTGGACGAAAATCTGGATGTTACCCAATACCGCAGGTTGTCAAACTGCTGAAGAGGCGATTCGGGTGGCGCGTTTAGGGCGAGAAATGGCGAAATTGCTGGGGCAAGAAGATAATAACTTTATAAAGTTAGAAGTAATACCCGACCTTAAGTATTTACTCCCAGACCCAATTGGGACGCTGCAAGCAGCAGAACAACTAGTTAAAGAAGGCTTTGCAGTATTGCCCTATATCAACGCCGATCCTATGTTAGCCAAGCGTTTAGAAGAGGTAGGCTGTGCTACAGTCATGCCTTTGGCATCACCAATTGGTTCTGGACAAGGACTGAAAACAACTGCCAATATCCAAATAATCATCGAAAATGCAGGTGTGCCAGTGGTGGTAGATGCTGGTATTGGTTCACCCTCAGAAGCCGCTCAGGCAATGGAATTGGGAGCAGATGCCTTGTTGATTAATAGTGCGATCGCTCTTTCTCCAAAACCAGCAGCAATGGCTCGTGCGATGAATTTAGCAACAGTCGCCGGTCGTCTAGCATACCTTGCTGGCAGAATGCCTATTAAAGATTACGCCAGTCCTAGTTCACCTCTAACTGGGACGATTACTAGTTAGGCAATAGGGCATGGGGCATGGGGCATGGGGCATGGGGGACAAAGGGGACAAGGGTGAATTATTACAAGTCTCTCCCTTATCTCCCCCTCTTCCCTATCTACGTTGTCTCTTCTCAATGCCCAATGCCCAATCCCCAATCCCCAATCCCCAATCCCCAATCCCCAATGTAACGATTTATCTAGCAGTTTAAGACCAGATTTAGCATTTATGTAACATTAAATTAACGATAAAGATAAAGGAATTCATTCATGCCCTATACCAATGAAGAAGGCGGTCTTCTGAATAATTTTGCCCGGGAACCAAAGGTTTATCAAGCAGAACCTCTCACGGAAGGGCAAAAGCGAACTTATATCATACTAGGAATTGCCGCTACAGCTTTGGTTGCCGGCTTGATTCTAGTCGCCTTCTTTGTTTCTAAGAGCAGTTGATCGTAAAACATTTTAAGAAAACTTCATCTTTTTTATAGTTTTTCAGGTTCCGATTTTAAGAGGGGCCTGCTTTTTTATTTTTTGTTAAAATCGAACTAGGAATGAAAGTATATAATTATACTTTATTGTTCCTACTATAATTGAAGGCTCAATATATCCACAGCAGCACAACATCTACTTATTAAAAATCATTTTTATTATGAATTTAGTCCACTTGAATGCACCCAGAAAGGTGATATGTACTATGTTTTGGCTTTTTAGCCGCTATGAGCGTGAATGATACTGCACACAACAATAATTCTACTTGGAATCGGCAAGTATACCACCGCCTGAAACTTGCCTTAAGTCTTGGCTTACGACGACAAATTCTTTTGGCAGTTTGTGATGATTTATACTTAAGAAATCAAGTAGCAGCCCGTTTGCATTCTACATTGGCTTATCCTGTTGGACAGGTGCTATATCAATCATCAAATGCTCAGGAAAATAGCACTCCAGCTTATCCGCGATTAGTCACGTTGCGTTTGAATTTAAACGATCCCAATCCCATAATTCAGATTAATCAATGGTTGACTAATTACCCACCGCCAATTGTTGAGGCATCAAAAGATACTCCTGGAAGACCTTTTCCAGTACCAGCATTTCAGATTGTCGGCGTGGAACATCTTACGAAGCAACCAGTTGCAACACAGCGTTTATTTTTGCACTATCTCCGCTTAAGCGAACAATATTTCTCTACACAAGAATCCAGCCGATTTCTAGAATCTAATTTGCTTTTGTGGATACCACGTCCTTGGTTAGCGGCTATTAAGCAATCAGCACCACAGTTTTGGCGTTGTCGTACTGGCGTATTTGTCTTTGCTGGAGAACCCACACCAGCAACTCAGAATTTGGCCTATCCAGAACGTTTTTCACGTTCTGGAAGCTTGGATTTAGGCAATATTGAGCAGTCGATTCTAGATGAATCAGCTAACCAAGCAGAACTCAGAACCGCAACTACCGAGTTCAAGTTTGATAATAATTCTGATTTCCCAGTAGAGATACAAGAAAATCGCGTACACAAAACTGAGGAAGTTCCATCATCAACAGCGGATTTATTGAAGGCTACGCCACAACAACAGGAATCTACAAATCGGTCTGGTAGTGGGAGTAATAATCAATCGCTGTCATCTTTATCTTATATTAGCAGTGAGTTAAGGGAGCTAGTAACAGCAACAATTAATACAAGTATTGCTCAAAATGCTGAGAATTCTTTACAACCACAGCAGATTTTGTTGGAGATTGAAGAATTACACGAAAATCTTGTTTCAGAGGAGATACTGGCAGAGGCTTATCATCGCTTGGGTACTTTATACCGTCTTCGGATTGAGCAAGGAGAGGCAACTCTAGAAAACCTGATGGTGGCAATTATTGCCTATCAAGAGGCAATTAGCTATGACGAAAGCTCACCGCAACTCCCAGATATCTTGAATGATTTGGGTACACTCTACTGGATGCTATACCGCACACCACCCAATTCTGAAGAGGGACAAACTTATATAGAGCAGGCAATAGAATTTTATCAGTTGGCGTTAAAGATAATTTCGCCTCAGACACATTTGGAAACTTACGCTCGCGTACAAAATAATTTGGGGACAGCCTATGGTGATTTAGCTCGTTTCTCTCACCCATCGGAAAATTGGCAGCAAGCAATTTTGGCTTACAGTGAAGCACTCAGCTACCGTACAGCTGAAATGGATTCATTAAAGTATGCAGCTTGCCAAAATAATTTGGGTACTGCTTACTGGCATTTAGGGCAATACAACCAACCGATTGTGCATTTAAAGAAAGCGATCGCAGCTTACAATGAAGCACTTGCACACTACAACCCAAAAGAGGAACCGCTCAAGTATGGCATGATTCAAAACAATATCGGTACTGCGTTTTGGAATCTGGCACAATACGAACAACCTGCCCAAAATCTCCAGCTAGCCATAGATGTTTATAGCGAAGCTCTCAAGTATCGCACTCCAGCTAATGTTCCCAGTGCCTGCGCCGCTACACAAAATAATCTGGGTACTGCTTACTGGCATTTAGCAAACCTATCTGAAACTACTAAAGAGGCACGGCAAAAATATCTGCAACTATGTATCAGCGCTTACGAAGAAGCTATAGCTTTGGCTCACTCACTTAGCGGTACTTCTTTAAGTTTTGATTTGCTTGCCTCTCACAATAACCTGGGACTAGCACATTATCAGCTAGCAATAGATAAGTCTTTTAATGTTGACAAAGCAACACGCTCTCAACACTTAGAAGTAGCATTAGATAACCATTTGCAAGCCTTAAACGGATTAAGTAAACAACCAGAGGCTTATCAAACAACCTTTGCTTATGTGGTGAAAACTATTCGTGCTTTTCATAATGAGTTAGGGATACAGGGACAAAATCTAGCTTTATCTAAAGTTCCTAGCCAGTTGTTACCAGAGATTTTGTCAAAATTATGAATCCCATTGCTCTCCATAGTGCGGAGAATGTCAAAAAACTGTAACTTCATATCAACTTGACAATTTATTGGTAAGTCAAGTAAGGTAGCGATGTTTACGACGGGCTACGTCTACGTAATTGCCTACGTAATTACTAGACTTCTTGCATAAATCAAAAAAGAACCCTAATCCGCCTTTGACTTACCTTAAAGTCTCCACTCTTGCTCAGAGGTAGCGTGTTAGGGAAATTTTGCAATCGGTTTACTGTTTTACTAATTACAAACTAGTGAAATATATTTTCACTAGTCATAATATTAACTTCATAAATATAAATTATTCATTAAATTATTTTGAAATACACATAAATATTTTATAAAAAATACAAGAAGACATTGGCGTATTTTCCGTAAATTTACTAAGGTAGACTGAATACCTACTTGAAAGAAGCTCCAGAATGAACGTTTAAACCTAGAATTATGAAACTAAGTTTTGTTTTCGCTACTGCTATATCTAGTTTTTTTGTGAGTTCGGCCACAGGATTTAGTTTCTCTGGTCAAGCACAAGCTCTAACTTTTTCTGGCATCTCTAGTGCGACATGGGGAAATCCAACTCCAGGAATCAATGATACTAATCCCATATATACAGGTGTGGGAAGTAACACATTTACCTGGGGTCAAGCTAATTTGCCGCCAGGACTTCCAAATAAACTAACCTCTAATGGAACTTCATTTTCTGCGGACATTAACTCTGTATTCAAAATAGCTGATTTAACTTACTTTAATGGTAAGGTACGCACTGATTCAAGCGTTGGATTTGTACCTTTAAATCTCAATCTATCTTTCAGCCCACCTGTGGGAACCAGCCAAGTTTTTGACTTCAACTTGCGTTTAGTAAATACACTTAACGACCCAAAAGATCCTGAGAATAGTGCAGACTTGGTATTTTTAGACACAAATTTGAGTAATCGCAGTTTCACCTTTGGAAGTAATAAATATACCCTTGAGTTAATCGGTTTTAATCTAGAAGGTCGCCAGATAAGTATTAAGGCTCTTGAAGAAGCTACAACTACAACAGCTATTTATGCCAAAATCAAAACTATACCCGAACCTGCGTCAGTGTTGGGTCTATCATTGCTAGGGATATACCTGATCTCTTGTAAAAATCCTTGGAACAGAAATACAGGGAATAGGGAATAGATATATACTAAGTTTTGTTCAAAAATTAAATAGGAGTGCTACATAACAATCCGATTTGATTTTTGAACTTATTTACGGGGACAGATAAGAGGCAACGCTCAAGAAGGTTCTTTCAATTGTATGGGGTTTTTTCACGCAATCAAAAATTTGGGCGATAAAAATATAGAGACGCGATTTGTCGCGTCTCTACAAGGGTTTAGCGTTTTTTGATAGACGCGATGAATTGCGTCTTTATGCAGGGTTAGGTTGGGTTCGGCTTTGAAGTAGCTGGATAATTGCAGCTTTTTCTAAGATTCCAACTAGGACGCCATTCTCACGAATCACGGGAAGTACAGATAGTTTTTGTTGTTCGAGTAACTGCATGACTTCCAGCAGAGGTTGATCTGATTGGACTGTGGTAGATTCGGTAATTGGTCGCATGACTTCTTTAACTTGAGTTTCTGACCACAGTGCTGTGGGGATGGTTCTTAAATTATCAACTGCGATCGCACCTACTAATTGTCCATCATCATCAGTCACTAAGAACCGATGCCAGTTTTGCCCACTTATGACTCGCTCATCGGCAAACTCTCTTAAGCTAAGATTAGCAGATACAATCGGGCTGTCATGAGTTACAGCATCTTCGGCTGTCAAACCTGTGAGTTTTTCTTGGACTCTGGCAAATTGAGCCGAATTACCAGCATTTTGCAACAAGAAGAAGCCAATTAACAAGTTCCAGAAGTTACCGGAGTTGCCAAATAATAGTAGGGGAAGTACACCGGAAAGAATTGCTACCCAACCAAAGATTTGCCCGACTCGACTAGCAAAGGTGACACCTTTATAAGGATTACCTGTAATTTTCCAAACTATGGCTTTCAGTATATTTCCGCCATCTAAGGGCAAGCCAGGAATCAAGTTAAACAGTGCTAATGCTAAGTTAACCGAAGCGAGAACACCAAGAATTGCAGCTAACGGCCCTGATGCAGCAGTCGTAACACCAATAGCTGTAACGATACCGCATAGTAGTAAGCTTACCATTGGCCCGGCGATCGCTACCCAGAAAGCTTCACCTGGAGTTTTCGACTCTTTTTCTAAGCTAGCCAAACCGCCAAATATAAACAGCGTGATGGATTTGACATCAATTCCCTGGCGAATCGCAACAAAACTGTGGCCTAATTCATGGGCGACGACAGAGGCAAATAACATCAGCGCTGTCATCAATCCTAGTACCAAAGCTAATCCCGCAGACAATTGGGGAAATTGTGCCGCCAGTCCACTGCTATAACTCCAAGTTACTAAACCCAGAACTAAAAACCATGATGGATGGATATAGAAGGGAATTCCGAAGAGATTACCAACGCGAATTGTGCCATTCATGTCGTTCACCTTTGATTTCAGCTTCGAGAGGTTTGCTTTCATCCTTCTCGATGTATTTATTGTAACGAAAGGTTAAGAGATTTTAATCTTGATGGCGGTAGTGGTGTCCGTCGGTAAAGGTGCGGTTATTGGGAATATTGAGAGCATCCAAATTCAGGAAGCAGGAGAAACGTTGGATCGCGTCGATAGCACATTTCGATACATTTTTTTGTACGAATGCTGCTTTATACCCAGAACTTCTGTCTGAAATGGGGCGCTCAACAACCCTCCTAGTAATAAAAAGGACAGTCCACTGTACTCTCGCACGAGCCAAACATGAATAGTCCTCTTGCATAAATCAAAAATAAGAAAGAACCCCACCCCGCCAAAGCTACGCTTTGTCTCCCCTCCCGAAGAGCGGGGAGGGGTTGGGGGTGGGGTGTTAGGGACTTTTGCAAGAGGTCTAATGAATAGTCCACCAGGCAGGATCGTTGAACTAGGCAACCCCAATCGTTAATAACTGAGCAATCAAGCAGAGGTTAAAGACAGTTTAAGTCGTATAAAAACGGATTTGTATCCAACGTGTGGGAACACGTTCAATTTCCGAATTTGTGGTCATGTCAGACTGCCTATTTTACGTTTAAACCCAATGTCCCCGTAGCATATAACATTGCTTTATTGACTAACTCAGCCCCCGCTTTTTCGGGCGAACCGACATCGAATGGAGGAGCTGGATCGTACTCCATTAATAGTTGAGCAATCTTGGCGGCTTCTTCACCACAAAGGACTTCAGCGATCGTTAGACCAAAATCAATGCCTGCCGTAACCCCCCCACCAGTTATACGATTTCGGTCAATCACAACTCGCTCCGTTCCGACCTCAACGCCCAACGTTGCGAGTTGTTCGCGCATCATCCAGTGAGTCGCCGCTCGATAGCCTTGTAGTAGTCCTGCCTTCGCTAAAAACTCAGACCCGCCGCACACAGAGGTGATGAACTTTGCCGTGCTCCCCTGTTTGTGGAAAAACTCAAGCACTTCTGGATCGTTTACTACTGCACTCTGTCCTAAACCGCCGCCGACGCAGATTGCGTCTAAAGGTGGGCAATTTTCAAAGGTGGTATCGGGCAAAATTATCATTCCGTCATCGGTTTTGATTGGGTCTAAAGCTTTCCAGATGCGGTGGATCTGGACACCAGGAAGCGAATTAAAAACTGTCTGGGGCCCCACAATATCAAGTGCTGTCATGCCAGGATAAAGTACTAAACCAATAATATGTTTTTGTGAGTAAGTCATGAATCAATCTCCTGATGAAAGTTGCTATGAAATCTATCCTTAAAGAATTGAAAGTTAAGGATTTAGTCTTGGTTGTGGTTAGGAAATACAATGCGAAATGTCCGATGAACTAGGGTTGTAGAAATAGAGAATAAAGAAAAGCCGATAAGTGGATGGAAGACTGCTAAAGGAAAAGAAGTCTTCAAGTGAATTGTGAGAAATTGTAGTCCCAACAACACTGGAATACTTGCAGTAAGGTTCTGGACTCTTGAAGGAAACGGCATCAGAAACACCCATATCAACAAAATTAGCGAGAGTCCGCTATATCCTCGCACGAGCCAGATATGTAGGTTCCACCAATCAGAGTTGTAAAAGTAAGCCAGTCCAACACTGAATACTTGGATTGCTAAACAGAGATTAAAAAACACTACTGCGATAAAAAAACTAATTTGAATCCAGCGCCCGGATATCTGTGTATCATCAATCCCAGGATTTAGAGTCATGGTTAAGTAATCCCAAAAAAAGCAAATAAATTAGTCATTGGTCATTAGTCATTGATAAAGAATTTTTTGGTACATACCTCGCAAGAGAGTGCCCAAAAAAACTAATGACAAATGACAAATGACTAAAGCTAAGATAAGTCTGGTTGCTATACTGCGCCTAGACCTCGAAAGGGTACAATTTGCCAATCATGATTGCCTTACAAACTCTGTTTCATGCAATTGCTCAAGCTAAAGATGAAGAGACATTGCGATCGCACATACGCACCGAAATGAGTGAATATTTTTCAGCTACACGATGTGGGCTGTTTTTCTTTGCTCAAATTCCTCTAGCTAACAGCAAGCTCCAAAAAGCAGTGGAAACCGCATTATCACCCCAACACAACCCAGTTGCACGCTACTTGCTAGAACATCATGCCCCTGTTCATGAAGCTTTAGTAGTAGAACCTAAGACGTGGAGGTTGATTTGTCCTCGTGCCGATCACTGGCACGTTATGGGAGGGCCAATTGTCAGCAATGGTCAGTTAGTAGGCGTGGTAGGTTTTACTCGTCAGCAAGGAATGCCTGCATTTGATTCACAAAATCTTACAGATTTGAGTGCGCTTTGTTTGCATCTTTCTACTTGGGTGGCAATGGCGCGGCAATATCCACTAATATTACAGACAGAGCGTTTAACGCCTCGTGAAATGCAAATTGCTGACTTGGTGGCTCAAGGACAAACCAATGCAGAAATTAGTGCTGAACTTTGGATTACTGAAAACTCTGTCAAGCAAGCCTTAAAAAGGATGTTTCGCAAACTTGAAGTTTCATCTCGAACTCAGATGGTTGCAAAGCTTTCCACAGTTTCAAAATAAATAACCTTTTATTGGCCTCATTAATCCTGGATTTCTCTGCTTATGTCACTGGAGAAAGGCAGGGGGCAGGAGGCAGGAGGTTTTAGAAAAGAATTTTCTCTGGAGGCAAAATGGCCTGAGAGCAACTAAATTTATTTATGAAAAATAAAAAAATATGTATTTTATTAACTGGATACAAGAAATACAGCTTCCTTCTTAAATTGCCGTTCGGCTGAGGCTCATGTGGAAGTCTAAATTTATTTATGGGGATTCCTTCAGCATAGCTGCTCCTTAACCTGCCCCCTGATAACCATGTCTAGCAAAATTCAAGTGATACGTTATCAGGGGTGTATTTTCTGGCTTAGGCATCCACTTATGCTGAAATTTTCTCCATCTGCTGAGAAACTTTCTGTAACATCGGGGTAATTATATCGGCGGGCACAGGACAACTGAAGTAGTAACCCTGACCTTCATCACATCCTTGCATTTTCAGGTAGTCAAGCTGTTCTTGGGTTTCCACACCCTCTGCTGTGATGTTCAACCGCAGGCTTTTTGCTAGGGCAATAATCGCATTCGTGACGGCAGCACTATCAGGATTAGATGTGACATCCTGTACAAATGACCGATCGATCTTGAGCATATTCACGGGAAAGCGCTTCAAGTAGTTGAGGGAGGAATAACCAGTACCGAAGTCATCTAGAGCCAAGCATATACCCAGTTCTCGTAATTGTTTTAAGGTTTTAACCGATCGCTCCATATCACCCATCAAGAAGCTTTCTGTCACTTCCAATTCCAGATAAGATACTTGGAGTCCAGTTTCCTCAAGAATTTGACTGACGATCTCAACCAGATTCGGTAGTTCAAACTGTCGGGCTGACAGATTTACAGACATCCGAATTGGGTTAAATCCAGCAAGTTGCCAAGCACGGTTTTGGGCACAAGCAGTTCGCAAGACCCATTCACCAATTGGTAGGATCAAACCATTGGCTTCAGCAATGGGAATAAACTTTGTTGGAGAAACCAAACCTAATGTAGGATGCTGCCAGCGAACCAACGCTTCCATAGCTGTAATTTGTCCGCTGTGTAAATCAATCAGAGGTTGATAATAAACCAGCATTTCATTGCGCTCAAGCGCTCCACGTAATTCATTTTCTAAAGTTATTCGCTCCTGCAACTGAGCATTAATCTCCGGGGAATAGAATTGGTATTTGCTACGCCCTTGTTGCTTCGCCTGGTACAGTGCGATATGAGCCTGTTGCAAAAGTTGATCTACGCTATTACGCTCATTTATGCCATTAATTGTGATGCCGATGCTGACGGTGATATGAATCAAATTACCCTGTATAGAAAAGGGTTTGCTCAGGGTACTTAACAGCATCTGAGATAGCTTAATCACACTTTCAAAAGAAACAATGTCTATGCGGGCAATGGCAAATTCATCTCCACTCAAATGGGCAAGAATATCTGTTTGTGTCATACAGAGTGATAACCTCTGAGCGACTGCTCTTAACAACAAATTTGTTGTTTCATGCTCCAAACCATGACTCATAGCAGTGAAATCATCAATACCCAGTAAAAAGACCGCTACAAAGCGCTGGTTATTTTCAGGTTGAGATAGAGTCTGATGGAGGCGATCGCGAAATAAATCGCGATTGGGCAATCCAGTTAGATCGTCATAATTACTGATGTAATGAATTAATTCATCTAATTTGTAAAGAGTTTGTGAAGTATCCGCCATCAATGTACCGGCTTCATCAGCAAAATCTGTGGGCAATTCAGGTAAGGTTTTGGTGTTTAGATAATTTTGCAATGCCGCAGATGTCAAAATAACTGGTTTGAGCAGGTGGTGTAGTGCGTAGAGAGTGGCGGCTGTACCCGCTAAAGTAGCCAACAGAGCAATAAGCATAACTCGAATCGCCATCTCCAAGGAATAGGAGTTTGAGATAACGAAACTCAAGAGTAAGCTTAAAAGTGGTATGTGAGTACCCAAAAATGCCACCAACATGATTTTAGCGGTGTAACTTTTTTTGAGTAATGGAAAACTATCTAGAAACGAGTATAGATTGAGCTTGTGATTGAGCTGCATAAATTCTGTTTGATAGTTGGTAAATTAGTTCCGCGCTATTTTGGCAAAAGGTCTTTTTGATTTACAATTCAGTGCGATTAGCTCTCATGGAACCCAACCCTGATAAGGTTATATATTATGCTTCCCAATCTAGGTTTCTATTTATATGTTTAACCATAAAGTTTATGTAAAACTTATCCGTCAACAATTTCACAATAAATACGCACATCATTTTTATTTTTATTAGTTTTTCTTCCGGTGAGGTAATAATAAAAAATATATAAATTCGATTTTGTTAGTAAAAAATTATTTTTTATAACTAATGGCAGAGACACAGAAAATGCAAAGAGAGTAAAAAGATATTTTCACAAATGATTTTGGATTGCTATATTTTGTAAGGGCACAGCTTTGCTGTGCCCTTACGGCATGGTTATTTATCTAAAAATTGCTGTAAAGACGCAACAGATTATTTATTGCTAGAGCCTGAAAAGAGCCGATTTGTAACTTGCTCTAATACTTTTAATGCTGTTAATGAACCTCGAATCAACCGAGTAGCGGCAAAAGGTTGTCGAAGCATGGCGATCGCTAACGGAAAAGGGTTTAGAGAGCCATCAGAGTTAATTGCTGGTGTGAGATCGGGGATATTATGCTGACAATCGTCGCTGACTACTCGCAGCATTGCCACAGACACCTCAGCCGCATTGAAAAATTCTAAAGCGGTAAATCCTTCCATATCAACAACATCAGCCGCCAAAGTCTTACCCAAATGATGTTTTTCGGCAGCAGACCAAATCACGCGATCGCTTGTCAGTGACTTGACTAATAAGGCTTTTTCTGATAAATAAGAGTGCAATTGTGCTGTGAAAGTGCGATCGCATTCTTGCTGTTTCCCCTGATAAATACAATTTTGATACAGCACAAGATCGCCAACTGTATAGCGATCGCTCAAGCTGCCACATATACCCATAATCAGCACTCTGGATTTTGGAGTCAGAAATTGTCCTTGTTGCAGGTATTTGAGTAAAGGTTTCATCCCAACAGGTATGGGTACTACTTTTGGGATGGGGGCAGTAATGCCGCTTAATCCGCGACACACAGCTTTATATTCTGCTCCTTGAGGCACCAAAATTGTGTTAATGGGCAAAAGATTAGGCACTAGTCTCGATAGTTTCAAGTTTTAACGGTCAATTAATGTTTGAAGTAGACGGGCGTGGCGCGATTCTTCTTTGTGACAATAAGTAATATTACCGTTTAGTAGTAACCAAAATTCGCAAACCGAAGATGATTGCTGTAGCATGACTAAATAATTGTGTCATCCACACGATAATTTTCAAAGATGGTAAAGCTTCATAACTCCAAATCCGCACGAGAACTCTTCAATATTTCCAAATTGGCGATTCAATTTTCGTGGCTGACGGTGAGTTTTTGGATTGCCGTAACGGTAGCTGGAGTTCTAGCTTTCAGTTCCCTTAAGTATGCCTTGTTTCCAGATATTACCTTTCCAGTGGTGGTTGTAAATGCTACAGCTACTCTGACAACTGCCCTGGATACAGAAGCGAAGCTCACTAAACCCCTAGAAGAACGCCTCCGCTCCCTAGAAGGACTGGAGAATATCCGCTCATCAACCTATCCTAGTCAAACAGCTGTTGCCCTTTCTTTTGCGGTTGGGACAAATTTAGAAACATCGACCAAAAAGGTTGAAACTGCCCTAAAGCAGCTAACTTTACCTCAAGGAGCGACTTCTAAAATTATTCCCCTGAATCTAAACGAGTCAGCCGCCATTAGTTATGCCATAGAGAGTCCTACACGGAATCTCAAAGATTTGACGAAGTTGGCGCAAGATGAGATTGTCAGTGCGATCGCTAAATTACCAGGAGTATTAAAAGTCTCACTACTAGGCGCTGCGACGGCAACTCCTCCGATAAATCCAGCGAATGCGAATGCAACAGTCCCCCAAGGTGGGGCGACATTAGTCCGGTTTAACGGTCAAGATGCACTCGCATTTCAGGTAATCAAACGCGGTAATGCTAATACTTTGGAAGTAGTGAGTCGGGTTGAGAAAGAAGTTCAAAGGCTACGTACCCTCAAAGATGTCAAACTCACCTTAGCTGCCACCCAAGCAGAATATATCCGCCAAGCTACCCAGTCAACAATCGATGCTTTGCTGGAAGCAGTCTTGTTGTCAATAGTGGTAATTTTTCCTTTTTTATGGAATTGGCGGGCAACTCTGATCTCTGCCTTAGCGATTCCCACGTCTTTGCTGGCTACATTTATCGTCATGGCGATTTTCGGCTTTAACCTGGAAACAATCACCCTGCTGGCTTTAGCTTTGGTGATTGGTAGCATTGTTGATGATGCGATCGTGGATGTGGAAAACATCATGCGACACGTTGACGATGGGGAAACTCCTCGCCAAGCAGCGCTTTTAGCTACAAATGAGATTGGGTTGACAGTTACCGCCGCCACTTTAACAGCAGTAGCAGTTTTTCTACCCATAGGTTTAATGGGTGGGGTAATTGGTCAGTTCTTCAAGCCTTTTGGCATCACTGTATCCGCGGCGATGCTTGCTTCTATGTTAGTTGCTCGGACTTTATCTCCAGTTCTGGCTATCTACTGGCTCAAACCTAAATCCTCACTCTCTCCACGTCGAGAAGCAAAAATCTGGGTGGCGTTTACCCAATCTTACAGAAATTTGCTCAGTTGGTCTTTAAATCACCGCAAGATAGTTATCGGGTTAGCTGCACTCAGTTTCATCGCAGGTATAGCACTGATTCCACTAATTCCCAAAGGATTTATTCCCAAACTCGATCGCGGCGAATTTAATATTGCTTATACGGCTCCTTTGCCGAGTATTCCTAGTGGAGGAGAGGGGCAGGGGAGCAGCACTTCGGCTACGCTCAGTGACCGGGGGGCAGGGGAGCAGGGGGGCAGAGGGGCAGGGGAACAAGGGATAAATCCCAGTCCCCAATCCCCAGTCCCCAATCCCCAGTCCCCAATCCCCAGCCCCCAATCCCCAATCCCCAATCCTTTAAATGATTCTCTTGAGGTTGCGAAGAAATTAGAAAATGTAGTCAGAAAATCACCAGCAGTTGAAACAGTATTTACCACCGTTGGTTCTCGTGAGGGTGAACCAAATAAAGGGACACTATATGTAAAGTTAAAGGAAAATCGCACAATTACAACTGCGGAATTACAAGACCAGTTGCGCTCCTCCTTACCTGTTCTTTCTGGGGTAACTACTAGTGTTGAAGATATTCAATTTGTCGATTCCGGCGGTCAAAAACCCCTGCAAATAGCATTACAAGGTGATAATCTCCAAGCTTTGAGCAAAGCAGTCAAAGCAATTAAAGAAAGAATTCAAAGGCTACCGGGATTCGTTGATGTCACAGTTACAGGTGAAACAAATCCACAAGGCACAGTTTTTCAGATCGAGCGTCTGAATAATCAGCGGGTGGCCTACATCAGTGCTAATCTTGGCAAGGATCTGTCTTTGGGTGATGCCACTGACAAAGTGGTAGCTGAAGCAAACGCGGTGTTACCCTCTAATGTTTCTCTAAATTTAGGAGGAGACTCTGCTAACCAAAATAAGGTTTTTAGCAGTTTCGGCAGTACTTTAGCTCTATCTGCCCTATGTATTGTTGTGGTACTAATTTTACTATTCAAAAGCTGGGTAGACCCTTTAGTTATTGGTGTCTCTTTGCCTTTAGCACTAGTGGGGGCGATGTTGGCGCTACTAATTACCAAGAGCGACTTTGGTATGATCTCATTGATCGGTTTCGTCTTTTTGCTGGGGCTGGCAAATAAAAATGCGATTTTGCTTGTAGATTATATCAACCAGTTACGCAATGCTGGCTTAAACCGTACAGAGGCGATTCTCAACACCGGACTAGTGCGCCTCAGACCAATTATGATGACCACGGCCTCCACTATTTTAGGGATGCTGCCGATCGCTTTGGGTTTGGGTGCTGGTTCCGAATTGCGATCGCCGATGGCTGTAGCGATCGCAGGTGGACTAGTAACTTCAACTATTCTCAGTTTGATTGTTGTGCCAGTAGTCTACACCATTTTGGATGATTGGTTTCCCCGGTTTAAGAAGAGGGGGAGCAGCAAAGCAGAGGAGCAGGGGGCAAGTTGATGCAGGTTTTTGTCACGGGGGGGACGGGTTTTATTGGCGCTCATTTGGTACGGTTGCTCCTACAAGAAGGATATGCCGTCAAAGCACTGGTACGCTCAACCAGCAATTTGGAGAATCTACGCGGTTTGGATGTGGAAATTGTCAAAGGCGATTTGAACGATCCAAATCTCTGGCAACAGATGGGAGGTTGTCAATATCTATTTCATGTAGCAGCTCATTATTCCCTCTGGCAGACAGAGCGAGAATTACTCCACCGTTACAATGTCCTGGGTACGCGCAATGTGTTGGCAGCAGCTCGCAAAGCTAATATTGAGCGCACCGTCTACACCAGTTCAGTGGCAGCGATTGGGGTAGGATCGTCAGGGGAAGTTGTGGATGAAACACATCAGAGTCCCTTAGAAAAGTTGGTGGGTGACTATAAAAAGTCTAAGTTTTTGGCTGAACAAGAAGCGATGCAAGCCGTTGCTACAGGTCAGGAAGTAGTTATTGTCAATCCCAGCAGTCCGATTGGCTCGTTGGATATCAAACCTACCCCGACGGGTGATATAATCTTGCGGTTTTTACGACGGCAAATGCCCTTTTACTTGGATACTGGTCTAAATTTTATCGACGTGCGGGATGTGGCATGGGGGCATTTACTGGCTTTGCAAAGGGGTAAATCTGGCGATCGCTATATCTTAGGTCATCAAAACCTCAGTCTCAAGCAACTACTCGAACAACTCGCCGATATCACAGGTCTGAGCGCACCTCAACAAACAGTACCCGCTTGGTTGCCCCTGAGTGTTGCCTGGGTTGATGAAAAAATTCTCGCACCATTGGGTAAATCGCCCTCAGTACCATTAGATGGCGTTCGGATGGCGAAACAACCTATGTATTACAATGCTTCCAAGGCTGTACGAGAGTTGGGTCTACCCCAATCTTCGCTAAACGCCGCACTCAAAGATGCTGTGGATTGGTTTGTTGCTCAAGGATATGTCAACCCCTCTGGGAAATTCAAAATTCAAAATTCACGCATTCAAAACTGAAGACCCCACAGATAAATCTTGGGGTTGAGAAAGTGGTGCATTTATCTTTAAAAGAGGAGCGATCGCAACAATGGCAGTTAATCTACAACAAGCTATGGATATTGGGAAGTATCTTGTTACTCAGCGTTTGAAAGGACGCAAACGCTTCCCCTTAGTGTTGATGTTAGAACCTCTTTTTCGCTGTAATCTCGCTTGTACTGGTTGTGGTAAAATCCAACATCCAAAGGAAATTTTAAAGCAAAATCTCACCCCAGAACAGTGTTTTGCGGCTGTGGAAGAGTGTGGCGCACCAGTTGTCTCCATTCCTGGCGGAGAACCTCTGCTGCACCCCCAGATTGATGAGATTGTCCAGGGATTAATTGAGCGCAAGAAATATATTTACTTGTGTACCAATGGTTTGTTGTTAGAAAAGAGCCTGGATAAGTTTCAACCTTCTCCTTACCTCACTTTCAGCGTACATTTAGATGGAATGCGGGAATTGCACGATCGCTGTGTCGATCGTAAAGGTGTTTTTGATATTGCTGTTAAAGCCATTCGCGCCGCTAAAGCTAAAGGCTTTCGTGTTACAACTAACACCACTATCTTTGAAGGTACTGAACCTAAAGATATGCAAGAGTTTTTCAACTTTCTGGAAACACTAAATACTGACGGGATGATGATTTCTCCCGGTTACAGTTACGAGTGGGCACCAGATCAAGATCATTTTCTCCACCGCGAACAAACCCGCGCCCTCTTCCGAGAAATTCTGGCTCCTTACAAAAGTGGTGAAAAAAATTGGAACTTCAATCACAATCCGTTGTTCCTAGATTTTCTCACTGGCGAGAAGGACTACGAATGCACGCCTTGGGGTAGCCCTAGTTATAGCGTTCTCGGTTGGCAAAAACCTTGCTATCTGCTAAACGAAGGTTATTACTCTACCTTTAAGGAACTACTCGCACAAACTGACTGGAGTCAATACGGCCAGAAGAGTGGTAATCCTAAATGTGCCGATTGTATGGTTCATTGTGGCTACGAACCCACCGCCGCAATGGATGCAATGCAGCCGCAAAATATGGCGCGTGCCCTTAGCAGTGTGTTTGGTAGGAATTAAAAAGTAGTAAATACTACATATTAAAGGGTGCTATACTTGCGCACCCTTTAAGGATTCTGACTGCCCTAAAATGTGTATAATAACATACAATATTTCAAGGAAAATGCTTATTTAGAGATATTGCGATCGCTCCTTGAGCCAAATTTGCCAAAATTTATCAGGAAAAATACTCATGCCATTTGTATCTGTTCGCGATCTGCAAATGTATTATGAGATTCGTGGCACTGGTCAACGCCTGCTCAGTATTAGTGGTACTGGAGTAGATTTGCAGCGATCGCCGACTATTTTTGACTCACCATTAGCCCCACACTTTGAAATCTTAGCCTACGATCAGCGCGGTCTGGGTCAAACCTCAAAACCTGATATTCCTTACACCATAGCAGATTACGCCGCCGATGCAGACTCTTTGTTAAATGCAGTCGGGTGGGAGAACGCTCATGTCATCGGAATTTCCTTTGGGGGTATGGTAGCCCAAGAGTTGGCACTGCGCTATCCACACCGCGTTAAACGTCTTGTTTTGGCCTGTACCAGTAGTGGCGGTGCTGGTGGGTCGTCATATCCACTACATGAACTCGCGAACCTTCCTACTGAAGAACTAGCTCATCGGCAAATCACAATTGCTGATACCCGTTGGCAAGAGGAAGCTTGGCTCTCTAGCCGAACTACACAATTTCAGGAATTAGTGAAGCTGACACTAGCAGTTTTTCAAGCGGGTACAGACCAACCAAGTCGTGAAGTTGGGCGTCGTCGCCAGCTTGAGGCTCGTGCTGCTCACGATACATATAATCGACTTTCTCAACTGCATATTCCTGTCTATATCTGCGGCGGTCATCACGATGGCATATCTCCTCCTGCCAATCTTGAGGCAATGCACAAACAGATACCAGGTTCGTATTTAGAGTTCTTTAAGGGTGGTCACGGCTTTCTTTACCAAGACTCCCAAGCATTCAAGCGCGTTATTGCCTTTCTCCAAAATAAATTTGAGTAATTTTACATAAGACATATCAGACATAACTACAAAGTTACAGTAACTACAACACTTATTGCCCTCCCACAAGAGCAGCGCTCGGCTCGTAAACTAAACATAAACCACAATATGAAGTTATGTAAACAAATTTCACAAACATAACAATAATTTGTAATAAATAATGATACGGCAGCATTGTATAAAGAGAACTTGGAAGTAAAAAACAACATCTTAATCAGGTTTTCCAGTCGTTCATAGAAGTTTGAAGTTTTTTAACAAAAGTTTTAATCTGAAAGCCTGGAGATCGTAAACTTATTTCTGGGATGTCTGTTTTAAACCTTTCGTAACTCGTCAGGCAGTGCTGACATCAAAAATCAACTGAACCACTCAGTTTTGAGTCCAATTATTCTTAACCAAGCAAAGTAGGAGATTTAACGCAATGGTTTTAGATGCATTTGCAAAAGTAGTTTCCCAAGCTGATACACGTGGGGAATATCTCTCCGATGCACAATTGGATGCGTTGAGCGAACTAGTCAAAGATGGTAACAAGCGTACAGATGCCGTTAACCGGATTACCAGCAATGCGTCTGCTCTTGTTGCTGCTGCCGCTCGTGATTTGTGGGCAGAACAACCCCAATTGATCACTCCTGGTGGTAATGCTTACACCAGCCGTCGCGCTGCTGCTTGCATCAGAGACTTGGACATCATTCTTCGCTATATCACCTACGCTATCTTTGCTGGCGATTCCAGCGTGCTAGATGACCGTGCCCTCAATGGTTTGCGGGAAACCTATTTAGCATTGGGAACCCCAGGAGCTTCAGTTGCTGTTGGTATTCAAAAGCTGAAACAAGCTTCTTTGGCCATTGTCAACGATACCAACAACATCACCAGAGGAGATTGCAGCGCTCTGTCATCTGAAATAGCTAGCTATTTCGATCGTGCTGCTGCTGCTGTGGCTTAAGCCAAGCATTGCTGATGTTGACTAAATAATTGTCCATAGGACAAAACAAAATTTCAACCATAAAGTTTGTAAAAGGGAGATAGCAAAATGTCAAAAACACCTCTAACTGAAGCAATTGCATCGGCTGATTCTCAAGGACGCTACCTCAGCAGCACCGAAATTCAAGTTGCTTTTGGTCGCTTCCGTCAAGCTCCAGCTAGCTTACAAGCAGCAAAAGCTTTAAGCGCCAATGCTCAACGCTTGACTGAAGGTGCTGCTCAAGCGGTGTATAACAAGTACCCTTACACCACTCAACAACAAGGGCCCAACTTCGCGGCTGATGCACGCGGCAAGAGCAAGTGTGTACGTGATGTCGGCTACTACTTGCGGATTATCACATACGCTTTAGTTGTTGGTGGCACAGGCCCCTTGGATGACTTCTTGATTTCTGGCTTGGCTGAAATCAACCGGACTTTTGATCTGTCTCCTAGCTGGTACATTGAAGCTCTCAAGTACATCAAAGCTAACCACGGTCTAAGCGGCGATCCAGGTGTTGAAGCAAATTCCTACATCGACTATGTAATCAATACTCTAAGCTAGAGTGTTTCTTTAGCCCGGAGAGGAAATCAGCTCTTATGACAAGTAAGTTCTATGAGTTGTTTATCTCTCCGGGCAGTTTTTTAAGAAAAACTAGCAGAAAACCCTGGAGAAAGAGGAACGTAGTTCTGTATTTTTTGCTTTAGAACAGGGATGAAAGCTGCCGACGTAGCACGGTATTTGCTACAAATTTGGGAAAGTTCACAACCCAGTGCCTCTTTTAAGCTACCGTCAATTGGCACAATATTTTTGTCAGTACAAGATTTAAACACCTACCCTCGGACTGGGGGAAAGTATACGCCCGAAATAACGTAAGGAGATATCACTACGCCCTAGTGGCAGATGTGGTGAGGCAGCGAGCGCAATCTTCTACCTTCTCTTAGGAGACGCTACGTGTTGGCGGAACGTTCCGTAAGGAAGGAAAGATGCTAGTGCAACGTTAACGAGTCCGCGCCCCCTACAGGGAAGGAAGCTACGCGTAGTGTCTGACAGAGAACTTCTGAAGGTTTTTCTCTCCCATGAGGGACTGCCAAACTGATAAGGTGAGCCTGGGAACCTGTGGAAACAGGATATTAAGGCAGCTATGTCTTAAAAATCACCTGATTTAAAGTAAGGTGAGTGTCAATTTCAAAAAGACTGTTAAAAGACTAGAAAAAATTTTCTAAAAAGTTTTCAGTTTTGCAGTTAAAACTGAGGAGGTAAAAGATGGCAGCTTTGGGACAAGCAGCAAGATTAGGGATTGCAGCGTTTGAAAATTCAGCACCAGTAGAACTACGCCCTGATAGAACAGAAGCCGATGTGGCAGTGGTTATCCGGGCGGCTTACCGTCAGGTTTTAGGTAATGCATATCTACTAGAAGGAGACCGTCTAGAGAGTGCAGAATCACTATTGCAGCAAGGTTTAATCACCGTAAGGGGATTTGTGCTAGCCATTGCTCAATCAGAACTCTATCGGGATAAGTTTTTCTACTCCAACTCCCAAACTCGGTTTATCGAGTTGAATTATAAGCATTTATTGGGGCGTGCCCCAGAAGATGAGTCAGAGATTTCGTACCATGTTGAGCTTTACAACTCACAAGGTTATGAAGCTGAGATTAATTCCTACATTGACTCATTAGAATATCAAGAGAGTTTTGGCGAAAATATTGTGCCCAACTACAGAGGCTTTAAAAGTCAAGTAGGACAGAAAAATGTTGGCTATAGCCGACTGTTCCAACTTTATCGGGGTTATGCCAATAGCGATCGCGCTCAAGGACAAAAACAAGGACGCCTCACTTGGGAAGTGGCTAAGAATTTAGCTTCACCCATTTATCCAGTCTCTGCTGGAGCTTTAGCAGGTCTTTCTAGAGGCGATCGCGGCGAAACATACCGGATCAGAGTGTTACAAGCAGCTTCCCCAAACTCAGCTGTAGTAAGGCGCGGTACTGCGGAATTGATCGTACCCTACGAACAACTTTCTAGTAAATTACAGCAGTTGAATCGCAAGGGCAGTAAGGTTATTAGCATTACAGCCGTATAAATAGGGAATTGGGGAATTAAGTGAGGAGTTAGGAGTGAGGAGTTAGAAGTGAGGAGTGAGGAGTTAGAAGTTATGAGTTTTAAATTCCTAACTATATCCCTACTCTTAAGTCCTAACTCTTAACTCCTAACTCCTAATTTTTCCAACTACTAATTACAAAAGGAAAATTACCAATGGCTATTACAACAGCAGCTTCCCGTCTGGGAACAGAACCTTTTAGCGATCAGTCTCCTGTGGAATTGCGTCCGAATGCAACCAAAGAAGACATCGAAAGAGTAATTGCTGCCGTCTATCGTCAAGTTTTGGGCAACAACTACATATTGGCATCTGACCGCCTAACAAGTGCTGAATCGATCCTCCGCGATGGAAAAATTACAGTGCAAGAGTTTGTGCGTCAAGTAGCTAAATCGGAACTGTACAAAACCAAATTTTTCTACGACAACTTCCAAACTCGCGTCATCGAACTGAACTACAAACATTTGTTAGGTCGTGCCCCTTATGATGAGTCTGATGTCGTCTATCACTTAGACTTGTATCAAACCAAGGGATATGAAGCCGACATCGATTCTTATATTGATTCGCCAGAGTATCAATCTAACTTTGGTGAAAATATAGTGCCTTACTATCGCGGCTTTGAAACCCAAACAGGACAAAAAACTGTCGGATTTACCCGGATATTTCAACTTTATCGCGGCTATGCCAGTAGCGATACCTCCCAACTCAAAGGCAAAGACACCCGCCTTGCCAGCGAACTAGGTCGCAATAGCGCATCCGTCATTGTTCCTCCCTCCGGTGCTTCTTCAGGCTTTTCATACGTTGCTTCTGAAAAAGGCGTTACCCCCAACAGTACTTTTGGTGGTGCGGGAACCTTTGGTAAAGAAGGCAGACTTTACCGCATTGAAGTAGCAGGTGTTTTTGGATCTGGGTATCCCAGCACACGCCGCGTCAATCAAGCAGTGGTTATACCTTATGAAGAACTATCTAGTTACTTCCAGAGAGTGGTAAAACAAGGTGGTAAAATAGCAAGTGTGAAACCTCTTTAGTGTCAATAGTCATTAGTCAATAGTCATTTTTAAGGGCAAACGACTAATGACGATCTAGAATTGGGAATTAATTTTATGGTTGGAGCAATTAGCAGTACGAGTAGTCGCTACTTTCGGTATGAAGTAGTGGGTTTGCGCCAAAGCGAAGAAACTGAAAAAACCAACTATCCTATTCGTTCTAGTGCTACTGTGTTTTTCACAGTACCTGAGAACCGGATGAATCAAGAAATGCAGCGGATTACTCGCTTGGGTGGCAAAATAGTCAGCATTCAGCCATTGAACGCTGAAGCTAAAACAAATAGCGAACAAAGCGATCCTCCTTCTTCATAATGAATTCTAGTCCGCAAAAATTTGAAGATTTATCACCGACAGGTAACTCTGGCGATGATGAATCTTTAACAGTAGAGCAAGCGATCGCTAATCTAGAGAGTGCAGATTTAGGTCTGCGCTTTTATGCTGCCTGGTGGTTGGGTAGGTTTCGGATCTGTGAAGCAGCTGCGGTTACAGGATTGATTAAAGCGTTAGAGGATGAAGCCGACAGAACACCAGAAGGTGGATATCCTCTGCGACGTAATGCAGCTAGGGCTTTAGGGAAACTAAGCGATCGCCAGGCAGTCTCACCTTTAATTGCGTGTTTAGACTGCTCAGATTTTTATGTTCGAGAAGCGGCGGTACAATCCTTAGAAATGCTGGGCGATCCAGTTTGCATTCCCGCCCTGATCGAGTTATTACAAGTAGGTTTGCAGGGAGAGCAGCTGATCTCAAAGCCTGATTTATCTCAACCCTACGAAGCCATTTTGGAAGCCTTGGGAGCCTTGAGGGCAACTGAGTGCATCCCTTTGGTAAAACCATTTTTAGAGCATCCAATCGAATTGGTGCAATATGCTGCCGCACGAGCGATGTATCAATTAACCCAAGAACCAGTTTATGGAGAACGGTTAGTAAAAGCTCTGGCAGGAGATAAATTGCAATTGCGTCGAGCAGTGTTAGCAGACTTGGGAGCGATTGGCTATCTACCCGCAGCAGATGCGATCGCCGAAACTCTTGCTGAAAATAGCCTGAAGCTAATTTCTCTTAAAGGATTACTAGAACATCAAGTTAAGCACACAGCAACAAGCACTTTGTCAGCAGGTGCGATAAAAGTGATAAATTTGATGGACTCGCTATTGTAGTCATAATTTCCCAGGCATTAGTTGTTATTAATACGCTTAAATCAACTGTTTACCACAGATAAACCCCTAACATAGCTGCGAGATAAGGGCTAGGGGGTTTGTGTCTGATGTCAACTACGGAGGGCTTAAGCTACAATTGGCAGATCCCTAATGACTCATGGCAAATTATTATGAATAACAGTGACCTTGCTCAAATATTAATTCGTGCTGTGGAAGAAGCAGACTCTTCGGATCGCTTATTAGACGCAGTTCAGGAGTTAGCGGCAGCTGGTATTGAGGAATCTGTTCCCACTCTGATTGCAGCTTTAGGCTACAACAATCCAGGGGCAGCAGTGGCGGCAGTAGATGGACTAATTGCGATCGGGGAAGTCGCAGTACCGTCACTATTGGAACTAATTGATGACTACAACTACAGTGCGAGAGCCTGGGCTATTCGCGCCTTAGCGGGAATTGGCGATGTCCGGGCGCTGGATACCTTGTTAGAGGCAGCAAAAAACGATTTTTCCTTAAGCGTGCGGCGAGCAGCTGCTAGGGGATTAGGCACTTTGCGCTGGCAGCAACTACCTGCTGAGAAAGTGGAATCTGTTCAGACTCAGGTATTAGAGGCATTATTAGTAATTTCTCAAGATCCAGAGTGGATAGTGCGTTATGCAGCAGTGACGAGTTTAGAAACACTAGCGATCGCTATAGCAGTAACTTTACCCGATCAAGCGTCACGGATTACAAATCAACTTCAGCAAATACTCGATACCGATGCCGATGTGGGAGTTCGTACCCGCGTAAAATTTGCACAACAAAAAATTCAACAGCAACAACATCAAGAAATGTTTGCACCGAAAAGAAAGCTAGAAGACACTGAAGTGTCTGAAGTACCTCATCGTGGTGGTGGCAGACGGTAAATCACCAGACACCATACTGCAAGCGCGGTATGGTGTTATGTCAAACTAACTAGGCGATAAAGATTGAATTTCTGCCTGGATATTGCCACGAGCAGATGGTTCGGCAAACTCTGACATTAAAGGCGTAAAATAAATACGCGATCGCTGTAAAAATTGTTCTAAAATTTTCTGACGACCTGTGATATAATCTGCCTCTGCCACCCAGCCATATTCTTGACGAATAGCATGGGCGTATTCTTGATAATCAACTTGGTTAGTAGCCAAAATCGCTAAATCTGCATCAACTAGGACTTGGCTATCATAGTCATTTACCGCAGCTTGGTGGTTTTTAGTGTTCAGAATCAGACGGGTGACAGTAGTTATAATACTTTCTGGAATACCCAAATTACTCAGCAACTCAAAAGCGTAGTCTGCACTTCGTTCTTCGTTATCTTTGGCTTCAGTGTCATACACTACATCGTGAAACCAGGCAGCTAGTTGAACAGCAGCTAGGTTATTGGTGTAGCCTTGCAAAACCTCAATTGTGCTGAGGACGCGATCGATGTGTTTCAGTGTATGGTAATAGCGATCGGGGGTAGAGTAAGCTTCAACCAAGAAATTAAAGGCTTTCTCAGCCGCTACTCGATCGACGCCAAAGGGTTGGAGTGTGTGTTGCCAGTTATAAAATAAAATATCCATAAATTTTTCTGTAGGCATAGAGGCAGTATACCCATTCTGAGTATTAGAAAAAATAAGTACATACTGTTAAAACAGCAGTAGAAGACTTCAAGTAGAACCTCACCTTCTAACTTTGCTACGAGAAAGAGAGGAAAAATTTTCTTCCCCTTACTTGTAGTAAAGGGTTAGGAGTGAGTTCACGCGAATATATTTACAAGTTATAAATCAATGAAACTTTGGAGTTTCGAGAATTGCTGGGTATTGCAACCACACCTACAGGAAGGGGAACCGTTAATTTCAAATATTAGCGGGATATGAGTGGTTCACCACTGTGATATCTGATACAGGTAAGTTATGATCGTGGGCATTAATTTTTTATTGTTAAGATGCCAGCTAAAATCATCCTTACCGTTATCCAAGGACAATTATTAGGACAGCAATATATTTTTGATTGCCGCAGTAGCTGCATAATCGGTAGAAGTCCAGATTGCAATCCTCAGTTACCAGATGATGAGAATCATCGGGGCATCTCCCGCTATCACTGTCTACTAGATATTAATCCTCCTGATATTCGGGTGCGGGACTTTGGTAGTAAAAATGGCACTTACATTAACGGTAAAAATATTGGACAACGCCAACGAAATCAAACGGCTGAAGAAGCTGTAAAATTCCAATTTCCAGAGTATGACTTACGAACAGGCGACGAAATCAATTTAGGTCACACTGTCTTTAAAGTTAGTATAGAAATACATCCAGATCGAGTAAATCTACCAGCCTTCATCCCTGATGATGTTACTGTCAAAAATAACCCAGTACAACAAACTTATTTCTTAGACATCATCAAATACTTTCTGAATTTGGCTAAGAGTGGCGATCGCAACCTCAAAGCAATTAGCGGTTATAATCTTGTCAAACTTCTCAGCACGAGTGAATTCGGAGAAGTTTATTTAGCACAGCATAATCAGTCTGGCAAGTTCATAGCCTTAAAGGTCATGTTACCAGCAGTGGCGGCGAATGACTTCGCTGTGGAGATGTTTCTCCGGGAGACTGAAAACACCAAGGCTTTGCAACATCCTCATGTAGTGCAACTGATGGATTGTAGCTTCTCGGAAATTATCTTCTTTTTTACAATGGAATATTGTGAGGTCGGTACTGTATGGGATTTCATGCAACAACTGGGTGGGCGATTGTCTGTTGATATTGCAGTACCGATTATTCTCCAAATTTTAGACGCTTTAGAATATGCCCACAATGTTGAACTTCCTTATGTCAAACTGGCTGATGGGAAGTTTGGCAAAGGTAAAGGTATAGTTCACCGCGACCTCAAACCGAGTAACATCTTCTTGACTAAGATTGACGGAAAGCTGGTGGCAAAAATCGGTGATTACGGCTTATCTAAGGCCTTTGACTTAGCTGGTTTAAGTGGTCAAACTTTGACTGGGACTCAAGCTGGTACTCCCGTTTTTATGCCGCGACAGCAGGTGCTTAACTTTAAATATGCCCAACCGGAGGTAGATATTTGGGCAGTTGCGGCTTGTCTCTACAATATGCTAACAGGTTGTTTCCCCCGCAACTTCATAGGCGACCCTTTTCTGGCAGTTTTACAGAATAATCCCATACCAATTCGCCAACGAGATGCAACAATTATGCAACCCCTAGCGCAGGTGATTGATTTGGCGTTGGTTGATAAGCCAGAAATTCACTTTAAGAGTGCAGCCGAATTTAAGCGGGCATTGTTAAGTGCGTTGTCATAGGATGAGTTTATAGCAGTTTTTATGTATTTAATCCACATCTGTCGTCGGGGCGCAATGCCCATTAGTGTCAACTTAAGGTTAAAGCCACTCTAGAAAAAGCTTTTAGCAGATTATCTCGTTCCCAGTCTCCGACTGGGAATGTCCCTGATTGAGACTCCGCCTCCCTCTCCTCGCGGCAGAGCCGCCAAGAGTAGCATTTCCAGCCAGAGGCTGAAAACGAGATTTTAAAAGGGTTTTGGCTTAAGTTGACACCAATGCACAATGCCTCTACGTTCGCCAAGCGTCCCGCAAGGAATATTTTTTAATTGCAAGTTCCTAGAACGCACGGCGTAACTACATCATTCAAAATCAATGAAATCCTTACGGTATAGTAATTCCGAATTCAGCATAATGGTGACAGCTAAATGAAAGCGTCAAAATAGAAGACACAGGCTTTGTACAAAAAGCCTTGCCTTGATTAACGGAGTTATTATCAGTGGTATTACAAGTACAAACAAGCACCTACGAAGCTAAAACCCAAGAAATTGCTAAACAACTTCTCGCCGCAACGCAGGAAAATCGTTCGTTTTTTTCTTCCCTGCGGGATCAAATGCGTTGGGATGATAAATTACTAGCTTGGGCAATGAGTAACCCTGGATTGCGGGTGCAGCTATTTCGCTTTATAGATACGTTACCGGCTTTGCATAGTAAATCAGAAATTGCCTCACATTTACAAGAATATTTAGGCGATGAATCTGTAGAATTGCCGGCAGCTTTGAAGGGAATGCTAAACTTTGCTAACCCCGACTCGATGCCTGGACAAGTTGCTGCTACAACCGTTGGGACAGCCGTTGAAACTCTTGCCCATAAATATATTTCTGGGGAAAATATTAAACAAGTCATCAAAACAGTTGAACGACTGCGAAAAGAGAAAATGGCTTTCACCATCGACTTACTTGGTGAAGCGGTTATTACCGAAGCGGAAGCGCAGTCTTATCTAGAACGCTATCTAGAATTAATGCAACAATTGGTGGAAGCATCGAAGAATTGGGCAGTTATTCCGGCGATTGATGAGGCTGATGGCGAACCGATACCAAAAGTTCAGGTTTCTGTGAAATTAACGGCGTTTTATTCCCAATTCGATCCATTAGATGCTAAAGGTAGTGAGGAGCGAGTTAGCGATCGCATTCGGATTCTCCTACGTCGTGCTAAAGAATTAGGCGCAGCTGTACATTTTGATATGGAACAGTATGCCTATAAGGATATAACTCTCAGTATTCTGAAAAAACTCTTACTAGAAGAAGAATTTCGGCAACGCACAGATATTGGCATGACAATTCAAGCATATCTGCGTGATAGCGAACAAGATGCCAAAGACGTAATTTCTTGGTTGAAAGAACGCGGTTATCCCCTGACAATCCGCTTGGTGAAGGGCGCATATTGGGATCAAGAAACTATCAAAGCAGCGCAGAAGCATTGGCCACAGCCAGTTTACAACGACAAAGCCGCAACTGATGCTAACTTTGAAACCATCACTCAATTGTTGTTAGAAAATCATCAATATGTCTATTCTGCCATTGGTAGCCATAATGTGCGATCGCACTCTCGCGCCATTGCCATAGCTGAAAGTTTAAATGTCCCCCGCCGTCGCTTTGAATTACAAGTCCTCTACGGTATGGGTGATAAAGTTGCCAAGGCGTTAGTTGACAAGGGTTATCGGGTGAGAGTTTACTGTCCTTACGGTGAATTATTACCTGGAATGGCGTATTTAATTCGCCGATTGTTAGAAAATACCGCTAATAGTTCTTTTTTACGGCAAAATCTCGAAAATCGACCGATTGAAGAATTATTAGCACCGCCAATTGTCAAAGAAGAAAACTCTTTAACTCCTAACTCCTCACTTCTAACTCCTAACTCCATTCCTAACTCTCATTTCTCTGGTGCTGCTGATACCGATTACGCCGAGGAAGAGGTGAGAAAGAAGGCAGCGCAAGCTTTCCAAAGCGTTCGTCAACAGTTGGGTAAAACATATTTACCACTGATTAATGGCGAGTATGTTAATCCGCCGGAATTTGTTGATTCTCTCAATCCTTCTAAGTTCAGTGAGGTAATTGGTAAAGTTGGGTTGATTAGCGTTGAACAAGCAGAACAGGCGATGCAAGCTGCGAAAGCCGCGTTTCCTGAATGGAAGAAAACACCAGCTAAACAACGCGCTGATATTTTGCGGAAAGCGGGTGATTTGATGGAACTCCGCCGTGCTGAACTTTCAGTTTGGATAGTTTTGGAAGTTGGGAAACCTGTTAAAGAAGCTGATGGAGAGGTTTCGGAAGCGATAGATTTCTGTCGGTATTACGCTGATGAGATAGAACGGTTAGACAAAGGTGTGAATTACGACATACCTGGCGAAACTAATCGTTATATTTACCAGCCACGAGGAATTGCTGTAGTGATTTCTCCCTGGAATTTTCCGCTAGCGATCGCTTGTGGAATGACAGTTGCAGCTTTGGTTTCGGGCAATTGCACTCTCCTCAAACCTGCGGAAACATCTTCTGTAATTGCAGCGAAACTCACAGAAATCTTGGTAGACGCTGGTTTTCCCAAAGGTGTATTTCAATACGTACCTGGGAAGGGTTCGCAAGTCGGCGCTCATTTGGTAAATCATCCAGATACTCATGTAATTGCTTTTACAGGTTCTCAAGAAGTCGGATGTCGAATTTACGCAGAAGCGGCAACGCTGAAACCCGGACAAAAGCAAATGAAACGGGTGATTGCGGAAATGGGTGGCAAGAATGCCATTATTGTTGATGAAAGTGCTGATTTAGACCAAGCTGTTGTGGGGATAGTGCAGTCAGCATTTGGTTATAGTGGACAAAAATGTTCTGCTGCTTCCAGGGTGATTGTGCTGGAACCGATTTATGATGCCTTTGTGCAACGATTGGTAGAAGCAACAAAATCCTTGAACATTGGGGAAGCAGAGTTACCGAGTACACAAGTTGGGCCAGTAATTGATGCTAATGCCCGCGATCGCATTTGCGAGTATATTGAGAAGGGTAAGGCAGAAGCAGAAGTGGCGTTGGAATTACCAGCACCCGAACAAGGCTACTTTATTGGCCCAGTCATCTTTAGTGAAGTATCGCCCAATGCGGTAATTTCTCAGGAAGAAATTTTTGGCCCTGTGCTGGCGGTAATTCGGGTGAAAGATTTCCAGGAAGCGTTAGCAGTCGCCAACGGTACAAACTTCGCCTTAACTGGCGGACTTTATTCTAGAACACCTTCGCACATTCAGCAGGCAGAGACAGAGTTTGAAGTTGGGAATTTGTACATCAACCGCAATATTACCGGAGCGATCGTTGGACGGCAACCCTTTGGTGGATTCAAACTTTCGGGAGTAGGTTCTAAAGCAGGGGGCCCTGACTACTTACTGCAATTTTTAGAACCACGCGCGGTGACAGAAAATATTCAACGTCAAGGTTTTGCACCAATTGAAGGTGCAGATTAAACTAACGTGAATTCCACGGCTCATATAGTGTCCGTCAATTAGCACAATCAAAACATCTCTCTCTGATTTTACTGCGTAAAACCCTCCCTCTCCGAGTCCTACGGTGTACACACATCTTGGTAATGAAGCCCCAATCCTGGATTTACCCCTCTTAATCCCCCCGATGTATTGGGGGAAAATATCCGGTTCTCCCCCTTACCAAGGGCGAGTTAGAGGGGGTCAGAAGGACTTGTGTGTACACCGTAGCTCCGACTCAAAGAGGGACAGGCTTGCACTTTCGGTCAAAGCAGGGAGAGGTGCATCAAACTCACATTAAACTACAATAGGTAGTAACATCAAACAGAGTTTAATGAGTAATTTAGTTATAAAAGTTGCTGAATTACCTAAAGATTTTCCGGCAATTCAAGCAATTAGAAAATCAGTTTTTCAAGAAGAACAAGGTGTAGATCCCGCTTTAGAATTCGATGGCAAAGATGAAATATCCGATCATCTAATTGCTTATTTAAATGTGGAAGCTGTAGGTACTGCTAGAATCAGATATTTAAATGAGAAAACTGCCAAAATAGAAAGGTTAGCTGTTTTGTCGACAGTTAGAGGGCAAGGTATTGGTAAGAAAATTATGGAAAATGCCCTACAGGTGATAGCTAACCAAGATATTCCAGAAGTCGTAATTCATGCTCAAGAATATGTGAAAAATTTATACAAAAAACTGGATTTTGTAGAAGAAGGAGAAATATTTGAAGAAGCTAATATTCTCCATGTGAAAATGAGAAAAATATTTTCATAGTTAAAGTAAAATTATGTAGTATTTTTTTAGTAATTTTTTAAAGAAAATGTATGTTTATGAGCAATTAACTAAAATATTTCATTAGAATTGACTCTAGCTGAACTATACGAATTGGCTTGATAAGGTAGTCATCAACACTACCTGGTAGTATGGCGATTTCCTCCTCTAAAGGTTCGCTAAAGGTCATCATTACAATCGGTAAATGTTCCCGATAAGGCTCTTTTCTAAGGATATTCAGCAAATTCCAGATATGAGCATCTTTTACTAACTGCAAATCAAAAAAAACTAAATCTGGTTGGAAGCTTTGTACCTGTTTCAAAAAGTCGTTACTATTATCTATCCACTTGACTTGGTAGCCAATTGTGTGCAGATAATCTTGCAATACTGTTGCTGTGTTTTCCTCTTCTTCTACAAGCAAAATAGTTTTATTTGTGGAGATGCCTGAAGAAGAGGAGGACGAGGTAAAGTTTGCTTCCTCTTCTGTCTCATCTATCTTATCTATCTCATTTGTCTCATCTTCCCTATTTTCCAGATGCTCTGGATTTGGTAGAAACAGAATGAACTGACTGCCCTTTCCTAAAGTTGATGTCACGGTAACATCTCCACCATGTAAACGCGCTAATTTCCGCGTCAAAGCTAAACCTAAACCAGTGCCTTCATACTGCCGATTTAACCGACTGTCAAGCTGTTTAAACGGTTCAAATAAAAATTGAAACTGACTTGAGTCTATACCAATGCCAGTATCTGAAACTGTAAACGTTATCCCTTGTGGCACTTTTTTGACTACCAGCGATACTTCGCCTGCTGGGGTGAATTTAATCGCATTAGTGAGCAGGTTGAGTAACATTTGCTTGATGCGCCGCTCATCAGCAATGCAAATATCAGCTTCTTGGTCAATTTCATGTGTGAGTTGCAATTCCTTTTCTGAGGCACGATCGCGCACTGTCCAGATAGCATAATTACATATATCTACCACTGACAAAGATGATAATAACAGATCCTCTTTACCTGCTTCTACTTTAGATAAGTCAAGGATATCGTTAATCACTGCCAGTAGATGTTCGCCACTACTATATATACAACTTACATATTCGTTCTGCTTTTCATTCAGAGAACCAACTATTTCTTGTTGCAATAACTGTGACAAACCCATAATCGCATTCAGAGGTGTCCGCAACTCATGGCTCATGGTTGCTAAAAATTCAGTTTTTGCTCGATTGGCAGCTTCTGCTGCTTCTTGAGAGGCACGTAGTTTCAACTCTGTTTGTTTACGTTCAGTAATATCCTCAATCATCGCTAGAAAAAACTCAGGTTTACCATTGCTGCCTGGTATAACAGAAACAGAGATATGAGTCCAAAGTAAGTTACCATTTTGATGCTGGCAGCATCTTTCTATCTCAATACGATGTCTTTCGACAAGCTGTTTCTGATGTTTGGGGGGTTGTAAACCATCCCTCGAAGTTCTCTTTAAGTCTGTGCGAATTCCTGACATCAGTTGTTTGTAAAGTTTTAAATCCTCCCTTTCTATGGAAATGTAATCTGTAAAGCACTTGCCGTATAACTCTTCTCGGCTGTATCCTAAAATCTCGCATAATGCCAGATTAGTATCAACTATCTGCCCTTTCATATCTATCAGGCCAATGCCGATAGAGGAACGCTCAAAAATCGCCCGAAATTGTGCCTCACTCTGTCGCAGTGCTTCCTGTACGACGTTTCTCTCCCTCGCTTCTATAGCCAGTGTCACAAAATCTGCAATTGAGCCAGCAAAACTCTCTTCTTCTAAAGTCCATTGGCGACCTTCACCTATGTGTTCGTGACACACTACGCCTATCAAATGACCCTCTAGCCAAATTGGTGCGTCTAGTATAGATGTGATGCCCAAAACTGAAAGATAAGACTCGGATAATTCTTGGGTTCTGGGATCGTTTCTGGCATCATCTGCGGCAATAGTACGTTCCCCTTCTAAAGCCTGGAAATAAGCAGGAAAATTTGTTTTTAAAAGCGAGTTACCAAAGGTATGCTTCTTAGTCCTAACATCATACAAATCAATGCATTCAATTTTTGAACGTTCTTCATTATATAACCATACCCCAACTCGCTCTACTAACAGCGTCTGAGCAGCAGTTTCTGTAATTTCCCTCAACACCGCATTGAGATTACCTTGCTGAAATGTCTTGCTTCTTGCCAGTTGCACCAGCATCTGGCTTTGTTTTCGCCGACTATTTTCTCTGATTCGTAAAGCCTCTTGGGCCTGGTTGTGCTCTGTTATATTTCTAGCTGACACCACCTGCATTAGTTGCCCTCAAGAAGAAATAATTTGGACTTGCAGTTCTACGGAAAAAGTAGAACTGTCTTTGTATAACTACAATTACTTGCTATGGTTTTTCATAACCGGAAAGTATAATTTTTCTAACTAAATTTTATGATTCTGGCTAATTAGTTATAAGCTAGATTTTGCTGATTACTTCTGTTACTTCATACCAATAATTTTTGCCAGGGGGTAATTAGCATTTCTAGTAATTTCACGATTAAGTAATTTTACTATCAAGTAGTATAAGTAGTATAGTATTTTTTATTTGAAACTGGGGAATGCTAAAGACTTTTCCCAATACCCAATCCCTAGTACAATTTCTTGCTTAGTATTGATTAGCAAAATACCCTTGATTCTCCTAGAGAAAGATACTTAATGGCTCAAATTCTGCCAAACTTAAGGTAACGGCAGCTTTTGCGGAGGTGGAGCGATGACAGATAGTGATGTAAGAATTGTTTCCCTGATTCCCGGTGGAACAGAGATTTTAGCGACACTAGGATTGGTTGATGCTATTGTGGGGCGATCGCACGAATGCGATTACCCTCCAGAAATCCTCAATCGCCCCATTTGTACCCAAGCACGTTTAAACAGTGATGCCTCCAGCAGCCAAATTCACGACGACGTGAACAAGTTATTGCAATCTGCTCTGAGTATTTATGAAATCAAAACAGATGTTTTAGAGCAATTGCAGCCTACCCATATTCTCACTCAAGACCAGTGCGATGTTTGTGCTGTTAGCTTACACGATGTTGAAAAGGCAGTTGCTACACTCATTGACAGTAAACCTCAGATTATTTCTTTACAACCCAATATTCTCCAAGATGTTTGGGCTGACATTGAACGAGTCAGCAACACCTTTGGCGTAGACTCGGTAAAAGTCTTAGAAAATTTAGAAGCTCGCGTCAAAATTTGTCAGCAAAAAATCCAAGGACTTTCTTTAGATGAACTGCCTACTGTCGCTTGTATCGAGTGGATCGATCCTTTGATGATCGCCGCTAATTGGATTCCTGAATTAGTTAACTTAGCAGGAGGACAGTCTTTATTTTGCGCTACAGGTCAGCCTTCTCCGATCTTGCCTTGGGAAACACTATTAACAACTAATCCCGACATAATTGTTTTTATGCCTTGTGGCTTTGATTTAAACCGCACTCGCAAAGAAGCCAATTTATTAACTCAACGTCCAGAGTGGGAAAAACTACATGCTACCGAAACTGGTAGAGTCTACATTACTGATGGCAATTCTTATTTCAATCGTCCAGGGCCGCGACTGGTAGATTCTCTAGAAATTTTGGCAGAAATTTTGCATCCAGAAATTTTTCAATACGGCTACAAAGGAACTGCTTGGGAACGTTTGTAAAAAAGAATTCAGAACTCAGGAGTCAGAATTCAGTATGAATTAAAGTCCAGCTGAGTGAGATTGGTTTAAAACCTTGACGCGTTCCAATCGCTCACAAAGACTAATTCTGATTTCTAGATTCTGGATTCTGGATTCTGAATTCTTCTTTAAGGTGTTTTTTCAGAATCTGCCGATGGTTCATTGTTAAACAACAGCAGACGTGCAGCAAGAATGGCAAATCCTACAGCCGCGATCGCTTTTAAAACCCGTGTAGGTAATAATTCCGCTACTGCACCCCCTGCTAACGATCCCAACAGGCTTGTCAACAGCAATGCACCTGCTGCACCGAAAAACACTGCACGCGGAGAATTAGAACGTCCTGAAAGTGCGATCGCCGCTAGCTGACTTTTGTCACCCAATTCTGATAAAAAAACCGTAATAAAGCTCAGTCCTAATAAATGCCAATCCATATAAATTAAGGAGCAGTGGGGAATTTTTCTAATGACCAATGACCAATGACCAATGACTAATGACTAATAACTAGTAAATACATCCCAAAATAGCATTAGGGAAATTACCAACAACATTACGCCGGCTGATTTTTCTACAGTTTTCGGGCTGAGTCGATTGGCTATCCAACTACCTAAAAGTACACCTAATAAGCTGGTGGTTATTAGGGCTGCCGCCGAGCCGATAAATACCACCCACGGCGAATGAGATTGTGCGCTCATTAACAAAGTGGATAGCTGAGTTTTATCTCCAATTTCTGCTAGAAAAATGGTTACAAAAGTCGTACCAAAAATTACCAACGTTGATTGCTGCTTTTGAGGACTATCGGCAATTACAGGCTGAACCAAGGGAGCGATCGCAGGAGTTAAGTTAAAATCATTGCTGTCTTCCAGTTCTAGCTCGATCTCAGTGTGAGATATGCCAGAAATCTCCAAAGGTGCAGAATCAAGTTTCACAAGCAGTAGTTTTGGTTGCTAGGGTGTTTTCATATTTCTATCATTTTCTCAGATTTTTGTCATAAATTGCAATCTCACACAAAAAAAGCAGGGTTGGATGTCAAAGGCCAACAGCTTGGTCGAAGCGTAGTATTTCTAAACTGCGATCGCCATAAACTCCTTCTATTTGCTGGCGACAGCAGTCAATAGCAAAATCGTTGACTTCTTCTGGTTCAACCCCATACATATCTTGAAACACTTCTGATTCCACACGGCAGAAGCGCGGACGATTGGGGTAGATGCGACATTCTCGCGTAGTATGGTCGAAATTAACGCACCATCCCCCTTCACCTACCATGCTGAGGTAGAGTTCTAGTTCTGGTGGAGAGAGGTACTCTTCCAAGTCTGGACGCTCTGCTGGATCGAGATTACAGCAGGCTCCACATTGCTTTACACATTGCCAAGTTGACATTTTGGATTAGGGATTGGGGACTGGGGATTGGGGAAGGTGGGGCCCCCTCTGGGGATAAGGGGTAATGGGGACTGGGGATTGGGGATTGGGAGCCAATACGGTTCGGTTAAGGTTTTTTGATGAAAATTTGAGATCGCAAAGACGCAATAAATCGCTATCAAAATGAAAGACTGATTATTGTAGAGACGGCGATTCATCGCGTCTCTTGCCTTAACCGAACTAGTCCCCCCAGTCCCCAATGCCCAATCCCCCTATTTTACGTTTTTATATCTTTTCTTATAATTTTGTTAAGTAAATTAAATCTAACAGTCCATAGCCATATATGATCGATTTCGGGTTTTCTAATTTAAGTTATTGAATTTTTTAAGACTATTGGCAGGAGAAAAGGAAAAATGTTTGACGCTGTGTCTGACTTGTTTAACGCTTTTACTAGTATCAATTGGGAAGTTATTTTCCAATTGTTGTCCGTGGCGCTCATCGTGATTGCTGGCCCAGCAGTAATCTTTGTGCTGGCATTTCGCAACGGCAACCTATAAGAGTGCTGAGTGCTGACTAAGGAGTTAACAGTTAAGAGTTAGGAGTGAGAAGTTAATTAAGAATTCATAACTCATAACTCATAACTCAGCACTCAGTACTGATAACGCCTGAAGGGCAGCTTGGATAATATTGTCGTACTGTGGTTGAGAAATATTAACTTCTTTAGCGTTTTGACGATTAGTGCCCAGCAAACCAATTATATGTCCTGGCTGGATGGCTAAGACTTTACCTTCAGAATTTCTAATTCTTAATTCTGCTTCAATACCGTTTTTATAGAAACCACAAGTATATTGTCGCTGGTTGTATTCAAATGTGGTGCTTGACTGGATAGGTGGCGAAGCAAAAAATTGTTGAATCGGAATTGGCAGTCTGACTCCGATTAACTCTAGCTCAATGCTAGTGTTACCGTTAAAGTAATTTTCTCGCAATTTGTAAGCGATATCCACTCGCGGTGGTAAACGGAAGTAGTCGCCCCAACGCCAAGCGATCGCTTTGATTTTATACTCCTGATTATCTATAGTTTGGGCAACGGTCAGTTTGATGTGACCCTTACCAACGATTTTTTGCTCAACCACTTGAATATTAGGTGTCCAGAAAACTGGATCGGGGTTGTCCATACCGCAGGGATGTAGAGCATTAAGCTGTTGATAAAGCTGTTGATTGAGATGGTTGAGGTTGACTTCGGCATCAATTTTTAGCAGAGGCTTGAGATGTTGGGGTTCAAGACACTGGTTAGCAAACTCAATCAAACGCGATCGCACCATCTCTAAATTTTCTGCTGGTAAAGAGAATCCCCCGGCTGCTTTGTGTCCGCCAAATTTGCCTAGTAAATCGTGACAATATTCCAAAGCTTCAAACACATGAAACTCTGGAATTGAGCGTGCAGAACCGCGTATATGTCCCTCATCTTCATAAGTACCGATAAACACAGGAACACCGTAGCGTTCTACCAAACGAGAGGCGACAATCCCAATAACGCCATGATGCCAATTGGGTTGAACAACAATTAATACACGGTCTTTTTGTAGAGACGTAACAAATTCCGTCTCTACATAAGCGATCGCTTCTTGTTCAATTTGCTGACACATCTCTTGGCGAGAGGCGTTGACTTGTTCGCATTGCATTGCTCTTTCCAGCGCCACCCCCATATCATCTGTAGTCAGCAATTCAATCACAGTCTGGGGATTACCAATCCGACCAATAGCATTAATGCGCGGGCCCAAGCGAAACCCGATATCTTCAGGCTTCAGGGATTTGGGACTGGGGACTGGGAACTGGGGACTAGGGACTGCTCCCCCTGTTCCCTCATCTCTCGCCTGCACGCCACCTACCTGAATTAACGCCTGTATACCAGCTAAGTTGGATTTGGGTAAATGTTGTAAACCACGTTTTACCCAGCGACGATTTACACCAGTTAAGGGGGCTAAATCTGCGATCGTTCCCAGTGTAAATAATGCTAGCATCGGCTGGATCAAGCCCTTAGCCTGACCTAGCTGTTGTGCTAGAGACACTGCCAAAATGTAAGCAACACCAACACCAGCAACACCCCGATAAGGTGAGGATTCGGCTATTAATTTGGGGTTGAGGATAGCGTTAGCTGGTGGTAATTTTTGGGGGATATCGTGGTGATCGGTGATAATTACTGCAAGACCAAGTTCTTTAGCTCTGGCAACTGGTTCAAACGCAGAGATACCATTATCTACAGTCAGAATTAATCCCACACCTTCGCTGTGGAATTCTTCAACTATGCGTTTATTAATACCATAACCTTCGTGCATCCGGCTGGGGATAGCATAATCTACTTGTGCGCCTAAAGTGCGGAGACTACGCAAAAGTAGAGCAGTACTAGTCATCCCATCAGCATCGTAGTCACCACAAATAGCAATTTTTGTTTGAGAAGCGATCGCATTTTCCAACAACTCTAAACTAATCGCCAAATCAGGGAAATCTTCTAACGGCGAAGGCAAAACTAAAGACTCTGGATTTAAAAATGCTTGTACCTGTTCTGGTGTTTCGATCCCCCGATTAATTAATAACTGGCTGATAATGGGTGAAAGATTTGTCAAAAACGCCAGATTTTGGGCAAATTCTGGTTTTTGTGGATAAATTTGCCAGCGCTGATCGGGTAAACGCTTGCTAGGTTTTGATAGCTCAGATACAGGTCGGTGTAGCACAATACAAGTCAGGAGTTATTAGTTAGGAGTGTTGAATTTAAAATTTTTTCTTAACTCATAACTAATAACATTATTTGCTATCTAAAACACGTTTATTCTGCCATCATCCATAATATATAACGAGCGATCGCCCGGAGAGCGCCAAGTCGGACGGAGTTCCAGGCGCAATGTACCAAAGTTAAGTTTAGAGACAATCGCTTGTAGTGATAAACCTGTTTCGCTCCAAAATATCAAAGATGTATTTGGTTCTGTACCTTCTATTTGTCCTAAGTTTAATTTCTGCCCTGGACTCAAGGATATTGCATCAGTCTCGGAGGGTTTTTGAATTTTGATCGGGTTAGGTGTGCTATTTACAACTTCAACTCGGATGTGTTGCCCAGGTGTAAACTGAATTGGGTGCGACCCACACTTAGAGGCACAAGTTCGAGCTAAAGTAGCATTGGGATTATTGATTGATGCAACTAGAATTGTAGCTGCAACTAAAGCAAATGACAGAGGCTTAAACATAATACACAGTATAAGTACTAAACTGAAATATTACTTCAATTTAGTACCATTAAACCTCAGTATATTTTCCAAAATTACTTTGGTAATTCCCAGTTATTAAATTACTAATTACGAATTATTTTTTATAAGCATCTCCTCTCGCACCAATAGCGTAAATTTCGATGTCTCTCGAATCAATATCAACTGTAAAAATAATTCTGTTTTTACCTATACGTAGTCTGTAAAATCCCTCCCAATCACCTTTCATCTTTTTGATATCTAATTCTGTAAACGGGATAATGCCTTGGTCTTCGACAGCAATAAAAATTTGCTTTATTTGCTCCCGAATATTTTCGACATCTTCAGGATTTGCTTTTTCTAAAAATTTAATCGCTTTTTTGCGAAATTTTATTGCCATATCTTACCCAATCGGTCATATCAATTACTTCATCTTCAGCATCATCTGAAGGTAGACCGAATTCGGCTTCAAGTTCGCGTTGCTCATCATCACTTATGTAAGGAATAAGAATTTGGCAGAGTCGAAGTCTTTCTTCTTGTAGAACTTCACGCATCGTTTCTTTAATCAATGCTTTTAATTCTTGAATTTCCACTGTATGCCTTTAATTCGTAGTTAGATGTATATATATTACCTAGTCTCAGCTTGTGCGGGAGGGAAAGGTTAAAGGGCAAAAGAATAATAGTAGTTCACAACTGAACTTGACTTTTACCTTTCCCCTTCTACTGTGATGCCTCTTTAGCCAAACCGTCCACTGATATAATCCTCAGCTTCTTTGGTTTGAGGAGAACTGAACATTTGGGCTGTAGGATTAAACTCAACTAATTTGCCGCGACGCTTACCATGCTCGTCAATTTCTGTATTGAAGAAAGCCGTAAAATCTGCGACTCTAGAAGCTTGCTGCATATTGTGTGTCACCATGATGATGGTGTATTGCTCCTTGAGTTCTAAACAGAGTTCTTCTACTTGGCGGCTAGAAATTGGGTCGAGAGCTGAACATGGTTCATCCATTAATAATACATCTGGCTTCATTGCGATCGCACGAGCAATACAAAGTCGTTGCTGTTGTCCGCCAGATAATGCAGTACCCTTCTCTTTAAGTTTGTCTTTGACTTCATCCCAGATAGCAGCGCGTCTAAGGGAATCTTCCACCAATTCATCGATGTTACCTTTATAACCGTTAGCCCGCGGCCCAAAGGAAATATTTTCGTATATTGACTTGGGGAAAGGATTTGGTCTTTGAAAAACCATGCCGACTTGACGGCGTAATTTTACAGAATTTATCTTCGGATCGTAAATATTGCGATCGCGATAATTCAGTCTACCCTCAACTTTAGCTCCAGGGATTAAATCATTCATCCGATTGAAGCAACGCAGAAGAGTACTTTTACCACATCCTGAAGGCCCAATAAAAGCAATAATTTGTTTATCAGGAATCTTTAAGTAGACATCTAAAAGTGCCAGAAATCCACCGTAATACACCTTCACCCCTTCAACATTGAATACACCATTATCTTGGTCAATTGTGGCACTATCTGATTTACTTCTACTATTGCTATAAGTCATTTGGTTGAACTCCAATATCTATGAATCTATCCAAATTAGATATTTAATTACCTAATTTATTGAGAAGCGTTGTCGAATATAAATTGCAACACCATTTAAAGCTAAAATCAAAATTAACAACGCAATAATTGTGGCTGCTGCTGCACTAGCAAAACCCGGTTCGGGACGAGTTATATAACTGTAAATTTGAATGGGTAATGCCATAAATCTCTGAAACAAACCAGGGTTAAAGGTGAGAAAACCCACAGCACCGACAACAATCAGAGAAGCTGCATCACCTATAGCGCGCGATACAGAGATAATCACCCCCGTCAGAATACCGGGAACAGCATAAGGTATGACATGATTGCTAATAGTTCGCCATTTTGTGACACCTAATCCGTAAGAAGCATTTCTCAGAGAATCTGGAACAGCGCGAATTGCTTCTCTAGCTGTCACAATAATTACTGGTAAAGACAACAAAGATAAAGTCAATGCACCGGAAATCAAAGCGGGGCCAAACCCAAGCAAATAATTGAAAACCCCTAAACCTAGCAATCCATAAACGATAGAAGGTACACCCGCCAGATTACTGATATTAATCTCAATAATCGCTGTCCACCAAGCTTTAGGTGCGTACTCTTCTAGATATAGAGCTGCTCCAACACCAATGGGGACAGTAACTAAAATCACAACCAACCCTAAAAGAATACTGCTGATAATTGCAGGGCGGATGCCACCTTGGTCAGGAAAACGAGAAGGAGTTTCCGTGAGAAAGCCGGGTGATAAAAATCTGCCTAATCCGTCTTTCAAAATATCAAAAAGTAGCAACGCTAGGACAAATAAACCAATCAGCAATCCTAACAAAAAAAGTACTTCAAATACTTTCCCTAATGTCTCTCTACTTTCAACATTATCGGTAAATTCTGCCGCAGAATCGAGAGAATCATCTTGTTGATAACTTGTAGCCATATCTATTTAGTCGTATTTTTCTTTAAAGCGATTAGCAATCCAGAAACTCACAATATTCAAAGCAAGGGTAAGTAGAAATAAAACAGCGCCTACAGCATATAATGTTTTGAAATTGAGGCTACCGCGCGGACTATCTCCACCAGAAATTTGTGCCATGTAGGCTGTCATTGTTTCTACTGATTCTGCAAAGTTGATAGTTAGTCTTGGTTGCTGTCCGGCGGCGATGAGGACAGTCATTGTTTCACCCACAGCTCGAGAAATACCCAAAATAATCGAGGCTATGATTCCAGAAAGCGCGGCTGGTAGAACTACTTTAAAAATGGTTTCCAGTTTAGTGATACCTAAAGCATAAGATCCTTCTCGCAAAGAACGCGGAACTGCTCGGATAGCATCTAAGCTGATAGAACCAACAGTAGGAGTAATCATTACCCCCATCATTAACCCCGCACTCAAAGCGTTGAATATTTCCAGAGGTATCACATTTCGCATCAATGGTGTAAGGAACAACAGGGCAAAGTAACCATATACTACTGTAGGTACTCCTGCCAAAAGTTCCACTGCCGGACGTAAAATAGCTGCTACTTTGGGTTGAGCATACTCACTTAAATAAATCGCAGAAGACAAACCTAGAGGAATAGCAACCGCCATTGCAATAGCTGTAGTTAAAAAAGTGCCATTAATTAAGGGCCAAATGCCAAAATGTTTCTCTGCAAATAGAGGTGTCCATTTAGTATCAAGAAAGAATTTGGCAAAGGAAACTTCTTGGAAAAAACTGAATGTCTCCTGAAAGATAATTACGACAATACCAAAAGTAGTCAAAACCGAAACTAAAGCACAAGCAAATAAAATTACCGCAACAATCTTTTCAGATATATCTTCAGATGGATTTTTATCCAGAGACTGTCTGGATTGTAGATAAAGACCATCTTGAGAATTAGTATTTTGCATAAACAATTAACTTCTCACTAAAATTAAACTACTATGCCTGAGACTTTATTTAAATAAAGTTTGTGATCGGTTCACCTGGTTTTGCTTTTTTAAACTTTGTCCCAGTTTCACCAGTAGCAAATTTTTGTTTGACTTTGAGGTAAGCTTCATCAGGTAATGCTACATAACCTACACTATCTACCCACTTCCAAGAATTTTCTAGATAAAAATCTACAAATTCTTTGACTGCTGGCTTTGTATCTAAAGATTTTTTGCTGACATAGATGAAGAGAGGACGAGACAAAGGTGTATAGATATTTTTAATTACATTATCCACCGGAACTGGTTTTTCACACTTTCCAGTAAGACTTTCTACACCAACTAGATTCAGTTTTTCTTGATTTTGAATGTAGTAAGATATCCCAACATAACCCAAGGCTGTTACATCACCTGACACTCCTTGTACCAAAAGGTTTTGATTCTGAGTAGCAGTGTAGTCTGTACGGCCATTCTTGGCTTTGCCAGTCACAGCTTGAGTCATATAATCGAATGTTCCTGTATCAGAAGATGGAGCATATAGCTTTAGCTTTTCGTTAGGAAACTTGGGATTAACTTGATTCCATGCCAATATTTTGCCGTCTGATTTGCCGCCCCAAATCTTACCCAGTTCCTTAATAGTTAGACATTTGGCAAAGTTATTTTTACGGTTGGCAATCACGGCGATGCCATCTAAAGCTACAGGCAACTCGACAAATTCAATATTCTTACTTTTACATTTTTTGATTTCTTCATCTCTAATGGTTCGAGAAGCACCAGCGATATCAATATCGCCATTACAAAATTTACTGAAACCACCACCAGTGCCACTTGAGGCAACGCTAACTTGAGCCTCAGGTTTAACTTTACCGTATTCTTCTGCAACTGCTAAAGAAATCGGAAAGCCTACAGCTGCACCATCAATACTCACTTGACTTTTCAATTCTTGCCCACCGTTACAACCACTGATACTGCTGGCAATAAGCATTAAAGATGTTAGGAAAAAGCTATCCTTAAATCGGCTACGAAAGCTCATAAAATTATTAATTTCAGTAAAATGACTGTAAATTGCTGCTTATGCTTGGCTATCTGCAAATAAAAAATGCTGCATTAAAAAATACAGATCATGCTTTGTTTGCAGCTTGCACTTTGTCAAAAATTGCTCCATCTCCAAAAAACTTTTTCTGGATAATATCCCAGCCACCTAAATCTTGAGATGTGAATAAAGTTTTAATTGGCGGATGTTGTGATGCTACTTCTTGGCTAACGGTGGGATTAACAGGACGATATTGTAATTTGGCAAATTCCCGTTGAGCTTCTGTAGAGTAAAGAAAATCAACAAATGCTTGTGCAACTTCTCTTGTACTATGTTTATCGACGTTTTTATCAACTACCGCCACAGGATTATCAATAGAAATATTGACTTGAGGTACAACATAAGGCAACTTCGTCCCATTTTGTCCTGCCAAAATTACCTCATTTTCGTAGTTAATTAAAACATCTCCCTCACCTTTTTGGAAGAATAAATTGCTAGCCTCACGGGCATCTTTCGTTAGAGTCGGGATATTCTTATAAACTTTGGTGACATAATCTAGCGCTGTGGCTTCATCACCACCTGTTAGACTCACCGAACCCCAGAAAGCCAAGAATTCCCAGATAGCAATACCAGAAGTTTTTGGGTTGGCGGCAATCACTTTCACGCCATCTTTTGCTAAGTCTGCCCAAGTATTGATACCTTTAGGATTGCCTTCACGGGTGACGATCGCAGCAACCGATTTACTAACAATACCATTTCTGGGAGCTTCGGTTTCCCAACCTGATTTAATCAAACCTGCTTGTTGAATTTTGCTGACATCGAGAGGAAGTGCTAAGTGTACTATATCTGCTTCTTGCGAACCGTTAATGACAGCAGCCGCTTGAGCGCCAGAACCTCCATAACTTTGCTCAAATGTAACGTTTTGGTTGTGTTCTTGCTTCCACTTTTCGATAAATTTGGGAATTATTTGGTCATGAGCGGCTTTGGTGACAGAGAAAGATACAAGTTTTAGCTTAACATCATTTTTGCTAGCTGAACTGCTTCCAGAACAAGAGGCAACTGCTATACTCAAAAAAATACTTGTTAAAAACAGACTCACAAAGCTTTGTACACTGCGTCCATTCAACCAACTTTTAATTGCGTGTTGATACCGGAGTTGTATACTCTGCAAAGCTTTCATGACATAAGGCTGTATTCCTTCACTTAGAAATTTACTTAACTGTGTCGGTTGTTGCGACTTGCTCATTAGAATCACCCCTAAATCTACGGTATTTCTACATGCATACCGTGATTAGGAGAATTATAGGGTATATAGAATAATATTTATCATCTGGATTAATTTTTTTTTACTCAATGAGCAATTAACGATCAAAACTAGCAAATAAATCTGATTTACCAAGGCATTTTAGAAGACAGTTTTTTTGCTGGATAGCAAAACAATCTGATTGCATACATAATATTTACTAAAAAATATGTAATTTTTAATACAAAACAATAATGAAGGCTCGATTTTATTTTGACACTTGGGAATTGACTCATATCTCAACTGCGACTCGTTGAATACCAACAAAGTCCACTGAATCCTGCTGTTCTTCCTCAAATTCTAAACAAAGTTCAATCGCTTCTCTAATCCGCTCCATTAACTCATCTAAAGTTTGGGCTTGCGTATGACAACCAGGAAGATTAGGGACGGAAGCAACAAAGTAGCCATCAGCATCTCGTTCGAGAATTACATTAAACTCTCGCTTCATCACTCTTCTTTTCTGAATTTATACTATATTAATTATTCTCTCATTATTGAAAGAGCGATCGCCCCTGTTGTGAGAATATACGATCGGGCGATCGCTCACTTGTAAAAATACTCATACAGCTTTTTTGCTACTCTAACCAGTTCTCTAATTGCAAATTAGGTATATTTTCAAAATCTTTGATATTGTTTGTAACCAAAATATCATTACGAGAACGGACAACAGCAGCAATTAGTGCATCTACTTCTCCTGTTGGTCTACCAATTTGCCTCAATTCACTTTGGATCTTACCAAATTGTCTGGCAGCATCTATATCAAATGGCTCAATAGGTAATAGTTCAGTTAGTTGTGCTAGTGTTTCTAAATTTTTTTCAACTTGTTTAGAACAGTAAACACCTTTGTAAAGTTCTGAAACTACTATTGTAGATAGATAGCATTGGCTGAAATAGCGATTGAATACAGGTACTACTTTGGAATTACCGTTAAGCAGTGCAATACAAATGTTAGTATCTAAGAGATACATTAGTCTTGATTCTATTTATCTATTGAATTTATTACCCTTCCTTGGTAAGTATGACGCTGCTGGTTAATTTCAGCAAAGATATCTATCAACTCTGTTTGGTCTTGCCAAACTCCAAATAATTGATTCAATTTTGCTAGTTTCTGTTCATCTGTTAAGTCTAGTTTTGCTACTACAGGTTCAGTAGCAGGTAGTTCTAGATTAACGATTATTTCTGCCCCATCAGGAATACTGTGAATTTGCTCTAATAATTCAATAGTTTGGCCGCGTTTGATTCCTCTAATTTGCATTATATGCTTACTCCTGTAATCTTTACTATTCAAATCTTAGATATTTTCTCATTACTTAATCTTAACTGATTAACTGATGTAGCGTAGACGCGTAGCTATTGGTCGCCAGACATCGCCCCTGTTATGAGAATATACGATCGGGCGATCGGGTTTAAGCACCCACCAACTGAGTCAGGCGTTTCAATATACGTAGCACGTCGTACAATTCATTTCCAGGGTTACGCATCAAAAAACCCTTTGATAAAGCATAACGTGGTGGATTTCCTTTCACTAATTTAACGAAAATAAACTCGCTTCCCGTAGCAATCATACCAAAACTAAGTTTATCATTATCTCGATTTCCTAACAGATAAGCAAGAATTTGTGCGAGTCCTTGTTCGACTGAAAACGAAGCTCTTTTAGACTCAATAATCATTAGCCAAAATTGCTCTTTTAAAACTAAGGTATCTATTCTACCTTTGATAATTACATCTTCATCTGGCACAGCAATATCTATAGATTCTTCTGATTTTACATAATACGGAGCTAGATAAAAATCCCCAATAAAAAGCAATGGGTCTATAACTGCCATTCTAACTACATTTTCCAGGAAAGGTGGGTAATTAAGAAGATTAAAATAACCCGTTTTTACCTTATCTAAAAGTTGTTTATCTAAATCATTGATTTCTGGTAAATCTTCTTGCCATTCACGGAAGAATGAGCCATCCAAAACTAACTCAATACCAAAGTTGTCAATTAAATAGCGTAAGTCGATGACTTTTGCTGGGATTGTTTGCGTCATATATTTTGGAGAGTGGAAAATAGGGCTTACACAAAATACCTGTAAAACTCTGATTTCTCCGTGCCCTTTACGCTTCTGCGGTAGCCTGCGGCAAGCCGAAGCGTCTACGTTATTCCATAATAATTAATTGTTAATTACAAATTATTTTCACCTACTCATTAGTTGCTGCTTCCAGCCAAACTTCCACATCATCTGCTAGCAACTTTTGTGCTGCATCCATCATTGAAGTTGCGATATCTTTAAGGTCTTCGCGGTTATTCAAGTAAGTTTTTAAAGCTTCCATTGGGTCGATGCTACTACTTGCGCTCAATTCAGGAATTCGGGGTCTGGCTAATTGACTGACTAATTCTGCTTGAATGGTATAGGTATGAGCGGGACTTAAAGCAGTATGTAGAGAGGAACTGTCAATTAAATCCATCTGTTCGGAGCGGAGTTTGTAAATTAGCCGCACTACAGCATCTTGAATATCATACTTGGCGATCGCTTTCATTAACACCGCTTGCGGATCGTCTGCTTTTGAGACATCCACTTCAATGGTGCGGAAAGTCCGAACTGTTAAAGGGCAAAATTCCCACTCAGCGCTTCCCCGCTCCAGTTCTATCATCACATAGCCTTTGTCTTCTTTTTCTTCACTAAAATCTACCCGCTCAATACTCCCTGGATAAATCACCGGTGGATTGTTGGATTTATTCAGATTTTGGTGGCGGTGGACGTGTCCCAATGCTACATAATCAAAACAAGGTCGCGTCAGCAAAGATAGGGGTAGAGTAAAGCCTTTACCCACCGCCAAAAATCTTTCTGCACCCAAGCTAGCATTGTCAGCCATCAAGTGAGCCAAAAGGATAGTAGGTACATCTGGGTCAAGACGGCGAACTTCCCCTTCTAAAACAACTCGCAGACGTTCCGTTAATAGTTGGTTGACTTCCGCCAAAGATAAACCTTCAGTCTCTTGGCGAGTCATCAAGGTGGAACGGGTCAGCCAAGGCAGGGTGATTACTTGCACTTTGCCATTACGGGTTTCGATACAGTGCGTAGTTAATGTATCGCCAACAACAAACCCTGGCACTCCCAAAGTGCGGTAAATATTTAAACTCGCCCCTCCCTGCCCTTGGGAATGTTGGTCGTGGTTGCCAACCAACAGCACTGTTGGAATATTGGCATCCATCAGACGGCGAAACTGGCTAGCAAACGCTTGTTGTACATAAGGCGGTGGTGTCGCATCTGGGAAAGCATCGCCACCAAATATCACCATATCAACAGCATCTGTCAGCGCTCGGTCAATACATATAGATAGAGTATTGACAAAATCCTCCAACCGTGTATTTAATCCCGTTTCTGGATTAATTCGTCCGTGGGAAAAGCCGCTTCCCATGTGGATATCGGAGAGATGGAGGATTTTAATCATATTTGTCCTTTATTCTTAGTCATTTGTCCTTTGTCTAATACTAATTACAAATGACTAAATGAGTCCTTAACCGTTTGTCCTTTGTCATTTTTGACCAATGACTAATGACTAATGACAAATGACCAATGACTAAATATGAATTCCACATTCTGTTTTATCGCTTCCCCGCCAGCGTCCGGCGCGTTCGTCTTCGCCTTCACCTACTTTGGTGGTGATGGGTTGGTCGCCGATGCTGGGATAACCTTGGTCGTGGAGGGGGTTGTAGATGACTCCATGTTCAGCTACGTAAACCCAACTATCTTGGCGTGTCCAAGTAGCTATGGGATTTACTTTCAGCCGACCTTTATTATCAAATTCAAATATGGGCATATTTGCACGGGTTACTGCTTGGTCACGGCGGCGTCCGGTAATCCAAGCAACGCTGTTGAGTTCGTCTAAACCCCGTAATAATGGTTCAATTTTTGTAATATTGTGGAATTGGGCAATATCCGTGTCCCAAAGTTTGTCGCCGTATTTCGCTTCAAAGGCTTCGCGGGTGTCTACATCTGGAGTTTTGAAAGTTTGCAAATCCAGATTATAGATTTGTTTGGCTTTGGCAACTAATTCTAGGCTTTCAGGGAAGTGGTGCAAAGTGTCGAGAAAGATCACAGGAACGGGATGCTTCAGTTCGCTGTAAAGAATATGGGTAATTATCATGTCATCCACGTTAAAGGCGCTTGTTTGCACCAGCCCCGTTGGGATATTCTCTATAGACCATGCCAGTATGTCTTTGGGTGTGGCAGTTTCAAATTGCTCATTTAATTTTTCTAAGTCAAAAGCGATCGCTTGGTTTCTAGATGCCGTGGAGACTGTCATGATAATCTTCTATTCAAATATTTCTACCTTGATTAATATCGATCTTACTGCATCAAGACGCGTATTCCGCTCGGAGATAAGGTAATTATTTTGGGCGGAAAGTACTACATTTTGAAAATGGAGAATAGGACAAGAAAATAATTACGCTAAATACTTATTATAAATTATACAAAAGTGTCTGCCATAGTTATTATTAAGAAACTTTACGGTAATTTAAGTTTTGCATTAGTTTTATAGATATTTATACTGATTTTGATATGGTTAAGGAACTATTAATAAAAGGGATTTTACTTAAATGAACAACGCAAAATTCAGCAATCCATTAGGTCAGTCTATAATTATGGGCGCTTTAATGATGTTAACCAGCGTTGGGGTTATTACAATCATGAACTTTTTCTAAGATTTAAGATTTCTCATTTTAGAAATAAGACTTCATATAGTCCCGCTCAAAACTGAGTGGGACTTTTACTTTTTTCATCCAGATCGATCGGTGTGTATTAATTTTCTGCTATCACTTTCGGCAGAAAATAATCCAAAAGCCGTGTTATTACGTAGTTTTGCACTCAGAAAATTTAGAATAGGGATGCGAGCGCTATTTCCTTATTTCCTTTACCTTAGTGCCCGACTGGCGCTTTCACTCCTGCACCGCCTTTACCCAAAAATAGCAACAGAGGTAATGAGCAAAGAAACCCTATCCCTACGACTCGAAAGCAATCTGCGTAAGATAAAACCGCAGCTTGAATATCTACTGTTTGACTCAATAAAGCTAGTGCTTGTTGTTGTGCTGTTGCCGCATCCATACCTTGACCTTGGAGTGCCCCGTTGAGCAAGTCGAGACGCTGACTGGTTTCTGGGTCATAAGGGCTAAGTTTTGCTAACAGCATAGCTCGATGAAAAACCTGTCGTCGGTCAAGCAGAGTAGTAAGTAGGGCAATGCCGATACTGCCACCTAGTTGTCGGGTAAGGTTGTAGAAACCAGAACCAGCAGAAACATCTTGTTTAGGTAGCGGGCCTAAAACTGCCAAACTCAAAGGGAGAAACATAAATACAGTAAAAGCTCCGCGCCATACCAATGGCCAAAATAAATCGTCTGTGCCGCTTTGTGGAGTAATTGCTGCTAATTGAAACATGACTCCAGATGAGCCGACAGCGCCGATCGCAATTAAAAATCGGGCATCAACTATACTAGTCAGCTTGCCTAATAAAACCATCCCGATCGCAGAGGCTAAAGCCCCAGGTGCTAATAATAGTCCTGTTTGTGTTGCCGTAAATTGCAGCACGCTTTGAGCAAATATCGGCACAGCAAACAGTGCGCCATAAAGCCCCATACCCACCACTGCTGAAAGAACGCTTCCCGCAGCTAAAGAACGGTGACGCAAAACTCTCAAATCCACAGCAGGGTGGTCTGTTTTCAGTTCTCGCCAAATAAACAACCCCAAACCGATAATACCGAGGATAGTCAGAGAGACGATGAAACTAGAGGAAAACCAGTCGTCTGTTTCCCCTTCTTCTAATACAGTTTGTATGCTACCTACGGCCACGATTAAAAAACCAATTCCCCACCAATCAACAGCTTGGTTCTTTGTATCGCTCTTATCCTTATTTTTTGGCAAAAACGCCAAAGACATCAGGACTGCAACGATCCCAAAGGGAATGTTGACAAAGAAAATCCAGCGCCAGCCTAAACCATCTACTAAGAATCCTCCTAAGGTTGGGCCAATTGCTGGGCCAGCAATTACACCCACGCCAAAAACTGCTTGGGCCAAACCTTGTTCAGCTGGGGGAAAAGTCTCGAACAAAATCGCTTGGGCTTTCGCTAGCAATCCGCCACCGCATAAACCTTGGAGAATTCGAGCCGCAATCAACATCGGTAGATTGAAGGACAGCCCACATAAAATAGAGGAAATCGTAAAACCAACTAGCGAGAAGATAAAGTAGGTTTTACGCCCAAAGTAATCTCCCAACCATGCAGATAAGGGAATTAAGACGACGTTAGCGATCGCATATCCGCTAACTACCCAACCCACTTCACTGACAGTTGCACCCAAGGTAGCTTGGATATCAGTGAGAGCGACGTTAACAATACTAGTATCAATTACTTCTAATATTGCACCAAGAGAAGCCGTAAATGCGATCGCCCACTTCAATGGCCCGTGGACATAACCAAATTGGTCAAAACTAGAACCTTTAATGTTGATAGCCATTATTTAGCACAAATAATATTTGGGAGATGTCAAGCAATGCCAAAGCTAAAATTAAGTATTGTATATATACGCTACGGTAGCGTATCATATAAAAACGGTCAAGAGAGTTTTTTCTGAAAAGTGGCAGAAATACCTATGCTAAAGATGGATGGTCATTGCTGCTGTTTTAGTGCGTGAGAATTGGGTTATAAAGCTTATTTGTTTCCCAGAAGCGATGTTCTATGCCCAACAGTGGAGTAAATGACCAAAAAGATATTGCTTGGGGATGATATTTTTATGAGTAAGCAAATCAACAGCACCTCTGGACGCCCACGCAGCATCCACGCCGACCAAGCGATTCTGCAAGCAACTTTGGATCTGCTTGCAGAGGTAGGATATGAAAGCATGAGTATAGAAGCGATCGCTTCTCGTGCTGGAGTTGGTAAAACAACCATCTATCGGCGTTATACTTCCAAAGAAGAACTAGTTGCAGACGCGATCGAAAGTCTCAGAGATGATTTAGCGATCCCCGATACCGGCAGCTTTTGGGGAGACATGGATATCCTGATTAAGAATGCCGCCAAAAAAATAGATAGTCCCCTTGGTCGTCAGACACTTGCACTGATTATTAGTACAGCGTCTAGCAATCCTCAGTTTGCCGAGGTTTACTGGACAAAATATACAAAACTCAGACGTGAAGCTTTTTCTAAAATACTTAAACGTGCCAAGTCCAGAGGCGAAATTCACAAGGACGCAGACGTAGACTTAATTATCGACCTTGTAAGCGGTTCACTATATTATGCACTGATCTTCAAACCCACAACCGAGCCAGTAGAAGCATACATGCGCCGCACCATGAATCTTCTGCTCAAAGGCATTGAGAGTGGGGAATAGGGCATAGGGAGACGAGGGAGACGGAATAACCAATGCCCAATGCCCAATGACAAATGACAAATGACAAATGACAAATGACAAATGACAACTTGTTAGCAAAATAACTTTTCATCATCGGTCATAAATGAGATGATGGAGAAATTAGAGAAAAAGGTGAACAATTGTTATTTTTCTCCTTCCGCTTCTGGTTGCAGAATAGCATCACAGTATTGAATGAGGGTTGTCAAGCGATCGCTAATCGTTTGAAGTCTCGTTTGTACAGTAGATGCTTGCCGCGCTCCTTGCAAAAACATCACATCTATTTCCAACAGGCGCAATTGCTTGCTCATCTCCGTTTGATAAGACTGCACTCGCCAGTTTTCATCAGCCAAAGGCACAATCTGTTGCCCGAAAAATTGCTGCAACGTGGCTACACGCTGCCGCAGTTCTGGCGCAGCGATTTGGGTAGTTGTGGCATCGGAGCGTAATTGCTCTAACAAAGTTACGAATGCCAGATATTTCTCACGGTTTAAAGACATCCAGTGCTAGTTAAGATAGTATTAATGTCAAGTAATTTTTCTTCTACAATAAACTTTCTTAAAGACTTATCAGCACTAAAAGCCTCAAATCGTAATTTGGGGCTTTATTTGCCATCAATGGATTTTCTTTAACGATCCTTGAAATTCAAACTGGATGACTACCACTGGCAATTGGAGAATCGTCCTTACACTGCTTTTTCCAACCCGTCTTTGGGCAACAGCATCTTTATCAGGGCGATGCTGCTAGTTTTATTTATCATTCACTTATCTACCGATCCATTCAAACCCAAATTGTATGAGCAGTATAGCGATAAATTCATCAGTTGACCTTGCCATTCCCGAATGGTTAAAAAAATGTTTGAAGGAGTCATCGACAACTAGCGGCGCAGCAGAAGATGACCGAAGACATAATGATGCGGTCTTAATTGGTCGGGCATTTGAATTTGCTTACCAACTGCATGAAGGTCAATACCGCAAATCGGGAGAACCATACATTGCTCATCCCATTGCTGTGGCTGAATTGCTGCGTGACTTGGGAGGCAGTGCTGCTATGATAGCAGCTGGATTTCTCCATGATGTCGTTGAAGATACAGAAGTTACAAGTCAAGAAATAGAAGAACGCTTTGGCCAAGAAGTGCGGCAATTGGTTGAAGGTGTCACCAAGCTTTCTAAAATCAATTTCACCAGCAAAACCGAAAGCCAAGCCGAAAACTTCCGGCGGATGTTTTTGGCAATGGCGCAAGATATTCGGGTAATTGTGGTGAAATTGGCAGATCGTTTGCATAATATGCGAACTTTACAATATATGTCAGAGGCCAGCCGCCGCCGCAGTGCCCAGGAAACGCGAGATATATTCGCACCTTTAGCCAATCGCTTGGGGATTTGGCGAATTAAATGGGAACTGGAAGATTTGGCTTTTAAGTATTTGGAACCGGAAGCTTACCGCCAAATGCAAGAGCATGTTTCTGAAAAACGCACGGCGCGAGAAGAGAAGTTGGTTAGAGCTACGAATATGTTGCAAGAGCGTTTGCAGCAAGCCGGAATCCACTTTCAGGAGATTAGCGGTCGCCCCAAGCACCTTTATAGCATTTATCAAAAAATGCACCGCCAGCAAAAGGAATTTCATGAAATTTACGATTTGGCAGCGCTGCGAATAATTGTTCAAACCAATGAAGAATGCTATCGGGCGTTGGCGGTGGTTCATGATGCTTTTCGCCCAATTCCTGGGAGATTTAAAGACTACATTGGACTGCCAAAGCCTAACCGTTACCAGTCGTTGCATACTGGGGTGATTGGATTAACTGGCCGTCCTTTAGAGGTGCAAATTCGGACAATCGAAATGCATCATATCGCCGAGTATGGGATTGCCGCTCATTGGAAGTATAAAGAAACAGGTGGTTCTAGCATTAGCCATTTGACAGCGACAGATGACAAGTTTACTTGGCTGCGGCAACTGCTGGAATGGCAAACCGATCTCAAGGATGCCCAAGAATATCTTGATAGCGTCAAAGATAATCTATTTGAAGATGATGTCTATGTCTTCACCCCTAAGGGGGATGTTGTGCCTTTAAGTCCCGGTGCTACCACTGTAGATTTTGCTTATCGCATTCATACAGAAGTCGGAAACCACTGTTCAGGGGCGCGGGTGAATGGGCGAATGGTGCCACTGTCAACGCGGCTGCACAATGGCGATATTGTAGAAGTTCTCACCCAAAAGAACTGCCATCCGAGTTTAGATTGGTTGAACTTTGTCAGAACTTCGGCAGCGAAATATCGGATAAAACAATGGTACAAGCGATCGCGCCGGGAAGAAAATGTTGCCCGTGGACGGGAATTGTTAGAAAAGGAACTGGGTAAAACTGGTTTTGATAGTTTGCTGAAGTCGGATGCGATGCAGATTGTCGCCGAAAAGTGTAACTACCACAGCGTAGAAGATTTACTCGCCGGTTTAGGTTACGGAGAGATTACCTTGAACCTAGTACTAAATCGCTGGCGAGAAGTAGCCAAGGGACAACAACCAGTTGCCACTGTGTCGCCATTTATCCCCAAAGAACCAGCGACATCAAAAGCTTTGCGAGATGCACCTGCAACTACCTCACGTTCCACTGATTCGCCAATTTTTGGGGTGGAAGGTTTGGTATATTATTTAGCTGGGTGTTGTACCCCGATTCCTGGCGAACCAATTATTGGTGTGGTAACGCGAGGTAGGGGGATTTCAATTCATCGCCAAGGCTGCCATAATCTGGAGACTGTGGAATATGAACGCTTAGTACCAGTTAGGTGGAACCCAGCCGCCGAAAATAGTGGTCGTCCGCACACGTACCCCGTAGATGTTCAAATTGAAGCCCTTGACCGTGTAGGGGTGCTAAAGGATATTTTGTCACGGTTAAGCGATCAAGGGATCAATGTCCGTCATGCCCAGGTGAAAACCTCTACTGGTCAACCAGCATTGATCGACTTAGGAATAGATATACGCGATCGCCCCCAGCTAGAGCAAGTGTTTGTCCAAATTAAGAAAATGAGCGACATTTTGAATATCCGCCGCGTCGGTCAAATTGACGAGTAGATGCGCCAGTTAGGTGCGTTAACGGAGTGTAACGCACCAGTTTAAGTTGCGATTTCACTTTCAAATTTCGCTGAAATAGTCAGCCGTGGTTATAGGTGAGCGCTTCTAATGGCAAAATTACAGTAAATGTAGATCCTTTTCCTAGCTGTGAATCTACTTTAATTTCACCATCCATTAACTGAACGAATCGAGAGACTATTGCTAAACCTAATCCTGTACCATCAGAATTTTGCACTTGGGGAGCAGTTACTTCCCGAAAATAGGGATTGAAGATTTGTGCTTGAGCATCTAAAGAAATACCAATACCACTATCAGTAATGGAGATAGCCCACTGCTGTTGAGATACCGTCCAACACTCCAAATGAATTGAACCAGATTCTGTGTAGCGAATTGCGTTACTGAGCAGATTTATTAGAATTTGCTGAAGCCGAAGCGGATCTGTGATAATTTGACTTGGGGCGCGATCGCATTCAACAACCAAGGATAATTCTTTAGTACGCGCTAATGGCTCAATCATCTCTAAAACAAAGTTGATTAAACTACGTACATCGGTTAAAGTAGGCTGCAATTTCATCTGTCCGGCATCATAGCGCGAAATTTCCAGAGTATCGTTAATTAACCGCACAAGAAGTCTACCACTCTTAAGAACTCGCTCGATACTTTCAAGATTTGCATAGGTGTCTTTGAGTTCTGATTGCTGACGCTGCTGGCGCAGAAATAAGTCTGCGTAACCGATGATTGAAGTCAGGGGCGTTTTCAGTTCATGAGCCAGATGAGAGAGACTATCTTTATTAGCGCGAACCAAACGAGTTAGTTCTTGATTAGTCAACCGTAACTGACTTTGGAGTTGTTTAAGCTCTTGTAATCGTCCTTGAGTATAACTATTAAAGCATCGCGCGATCGCTTCATCAATTACTGTATCAATCAGGCGAACAGCCCTTAGCACCTCTTGTGCAGATCCCTGTAATAAATCTTCTTCTAAAAAGGAAAAAATCACAAACCTGAGTAAACGATACTCTCGCGCAATTTCCTCTGGTTCAAATCCCTGTTGGGCGCGGAGTGTACCGTGTTCTAAACTTGCATCTACTACTGTCTGCAAATCGCTCGTTGCAGATTCAGAAAGTACTGTTGCTAATGCTGTCAAAACGCGGGGTAAGCTATCCCGTACAGCTTTGAAAGTAAGTTCATTAGTAGCTTCAATTTGTTCATCTTGGTAAACTGCTTCTACCCATCGATCGAGAATGGCATCACTTTTTGCAATTAGAGTCTGACTAAAATCCATCTTTTGCTCAACCCAACACAGCGAAGCCTCTTCCACTAGAGGTAGATTAGTACGTTTTATGTCAGTTCGCACCTGACAGAAGATAGAGGTTAGTGAAAAGACAGGTTCTTATTGAACTAATAACTTCAGCTTATTTCACCATAAATGCAAGAGCGATTTTAATACTAAAAGTTTCTCTTATCGATGTAGCATATACCCCAGTAATGATGGATGATTAATATTGATTAATTTGTCTATTTTTTCCAAATTTTATGCAACAGTTATTTCCTGGAGAGGTATTCGCCAACACTGCGGATTTTGACACTGGTATTCGCCAACTGTTACCGCGATACGATGAGATGTTAGAGGTAATTACCCGTTGTTTAACTTCTACAAGTCGGCGTATTTTAGAATTAGGTAGTGGTACAGGCGAACTTAGTCTCAAGATACTCAACCGCTTTCCAGATTCCCAAATAATTGCCCTAGATTACTCACCGAGAATGTTGCAATTTGCTCAAGATAAAATCACAGCAGCTGGATATCAACAACGCTGGACTGGTATACAAGCAGATTTTGGCGACTGGGCAAATAATCCAGAGAACTTGGATATTGGTAGCGAATTTGATGCTTGTGTCTCATCTTTGGCAATTCACCATCTCCAAGATGAGATGAAGTTGAAATTATTTGAGCGAATTGCTGCTAGCCTCACTCAAGACGGCTGTTTTTGGAATGCAGATCCTACCTTACCAGAATCACCAGCCTTAGCAGAAGTTTACAAAGCGGCACGAGAGGAATGGGCAATTGAACAGGGAATTAATTTGACAGAGATTCGCGCTAAACGTGCCACCAGCAGTTCTCAAGGTTACTCCAGTCAAGACCAGCTAGCTAGCTTAGATGCTCATTTACAAATGTTGAGCAAAGCTGGATTTAAGGCAGTTGCAGTACCTTGGAAATATTATGGTCTAGCGGTATTTGGTGGCTGTTTGTGAAAATTTTAAGTTTTGGATGCCTAGATTTGAGATTCCCCTGTCTCCAATAGGCATTTATAGAATTAACAACTTGATAGTAACAAAACAGCAATAAATAATATTATTTCTGTTGATAAGAACTAATATATAAACTCAATAGGCCTGTAAAGGAAGTCTTGCTAACTTACACAAGGGTTTTGACTGAAACTTGCGTTAATTAAGCTGGCTTGGTGTTTTTATACAATATTTCCACATCATAAGTAGCCGTGAGGATACTATCAATCCTCTACAGACCTATCCAAAAATACAGAGTAGAAAATTTTCTTCAAACAAGAAACCAGGAACACGCGATTTAGATTCGTTTTTCTGCTCCTTTCTCCAGTGGAGTTAAAGCCACTGTTTGCCATCACTTAGTTTCAAAAGGAGAATATCTTGGATGGCTCGAAATAAAAAGAAATCAGTCGGTTTCAAGCATGAGCAATCACCATACTCTAGATGCCCTATTTGTTGTATTATCCCACCCCATATACTAAAAAATGTCGTGGTCAATGGTAATCCCCAGCAACGTACTTGGGCATTTCATACATTAAATATTTCGGCACAATTTCAGGGACGGAGAAACGTCGTAGGTAATATCTCATTCGCGCCTTCTCCTGGTGAGAAACGCCGTACCATCTACGATGCCAAAAATGGGCAGCAACTTCCTGGTACGCTGGTGCGTGCTGAGGGCGATCCTCCCAGCAGCGATCCAGCAGTGAATGAAGCCTATGATGCTGCTGGTGCGACTTATGACTTGTTTAATGAGATGTTCGATCGCAATTCCATTGATGATAAAGGACTACGTTTAGACTCAAGTGTGCATTATGGTGTCAAATATGACAATGCCTTTTGGAACGGCGACCAAATGGTTTATGGTGATGGCGATGGAGAACTATTTCAACGCTTCACGAAATCAATTGATGTGATTGGGCATGAGTTAACTCACGGTATAACCCAGTACGAAGCAGGTTTACAGTATTATGGCGAACCTGGGGCACTGAATGAGTCATTTTCTGATGTCTTTGGTTCCTTGGTGAAACAAAAGACTAAAAATCAGACTGCACAAGAGGCAGATTGGCTGATTGGTGAAGGTCTTTTAGTACCGACTGTCAAAGGTGTTGCCCTCCGCTCTATGAAAACACCTGGAACAGCATACGATGACTCTGTAATGGGTAAAGATCCTCAACCAGCCCATGTGAAAGATAAATATACTGGTACTGAAGATAATGCTGGGGTACATATCAACTCAGGAATCCCTAACTATGCCTTTTATCTAGCGGCTGTTGAGATTGGTGGCTATGCCTGGGAAAAAGCTGGCAAAATATGGTATGTAGCTTTACGCGATCGCTTGCGTGCCAAAGCAGATTTTAAAAAAGCTGCTAACGTCACCATTCAAGTTGCTGGCGAACTCTACGGTAATGACAGTAATGAGCAAAAAGCTGTGCGAAATGCTTGGCAAAAGGTAGGAGTTATTTAAAGTGAGGAGTGAGGAGTTAGGAGTTAGGAGTTTTTTCTTAACTTCTAACTCCTAACTCTTAACTTCTAACTTT
>NZ_JAVRCB010000033.1:65238-97274 GCF_034530955.1 Nostoc sp. DedQUE05
AGGAGTTAGGAGTTTTTTCTTAACTTCTAACTCCTAACTCTTAACTTCTAACTTTTGAGATGTGTTGTTTGTTGTTGTTAAACTGGGAGTTGAGAAGTATCATCTCCCAGTCTTAGTATGTATTTTAACTAAATAACACAACGGAGAGCAAAAAAATGCGGGTATCACTTGAACGCACGGGTGGCTTTGCTGGAATTACTAAGAAGACAACCGTTGATACAGATACTCTCCCGCCACATGAAGCTGCCACACTTCCCCAACTAGTGGAAGTTGCTGATTTATTTAGGCTACCGGAACTAATTACTTCGCCAAATCCCCAGAGCGATCGCTTTCAATATAAATTAACAGTAGAAGATAACGGCAAGCAACATACAGTGACTGTCAGTGAGTCAGCATTGCCAGGAACCTTAAGACCCCTAATTGAATGGCTACAGATGGTAGCACAGAAAAAGTAAAAATAATTGATTAATTTAATTTTTGAGTGTAAGCAAAGGGGTATTTGATACCTGTGTTGCAAATTTGCCGATGCGAGGATATTTAGTAGTGGTTGGTTTTATCTCCAAAATACGCAAAAAACTTTCTTGTACTTTATTATAAATAATACAGAGACACGCGATCGCTTCTTAAACTTCTTCTACACGGATAAACCCAAAGTTGCTCTTGAACCAACACAGTTTCAAGGCATAAAATCTATACCTAACACTGTAGAATATCTCCTCAGTACTCAGAATTGTGGCACAGTGGTAGTGAGATTTTAAGCAACACGGTATTAGTTTATATCCAGGCGAGGGTAAAATGACACAAAATTCAGAAAATACTTTAAAAGTTGCTCAACAGGCATTTGAGGGTCTAACGCATGGTATGGCAACAGGAGAGTGGGAAGCATTGTTAGATATGCTCACAGAAGATTTCACCCTTTGGTTTCCAATGGCAAAATTCCACGGTTTAAACGTGGGAAAAGAAAGAGCTAGAGAATTTTTCGAGTACGTTTCTGAATCCTTTAGTCCTGGGTTGAAGCTGATTGGTCTAGACCGTGTTACTAGTAATGAAACGACTGCTGTCTTTGAGTTTCGGGACGAGGGGCTTTTATTCGGACAGCCTTACAGAAATCGGGTAGCAGTTTCTTTTGATGTGCGTGGAGACAAAATTTGTGGGTATAGGGAATATTTTGGCAGCGATGGTAAATCGTATTAAATAAGTCGGAATTATGAATTATTTAATTGATTTTTATTAGTTACTCTCAGGGTTGAGTTCGTTGATTTCTTTGCACTTAGCCTCTGCGGCTTGATATGCTGCCAGATAGTCTTGACCACCCAACATTACATCACCGTAATATTCATAAGGTGGATCGCCATAAATTGGCAATGGATCGTCTTCTGGATAATCTTCTTTTGATTCTTCAATGATAGCTTTCAGTTTTTTAACAGTCAAACTATGTGCTGCAAAATACCAGATTTCTTGAGGATTTTTGTTCAGGTGAGGTAACGTGGGATCGATAATCCGGACATCAGAGGTATCGTCTAGCTCAATCCAACTGTGTTCGATCGGTCTATATGGTTTTCCAGCAAAAGCTAAAAATCCCTGAATATACCTTGCTCCCTCAGTAGATAATGCTGCTTTATAAGCATTATCAAACGGAGTGCTAGCTCTGCTGTTTATCTGTTCAGCAATTTTGATTGACAGCGTTTCATCCAATAGTTTGTTCATCAATAGCAAGGATTAGAGCAGCCATAAAAACATATTACCACTGCTACTGACCATTTTGCTTGGGCATTGGGAATTAGTTATTCACTAATGACTAATGACAAATGACTAATGACAAACTCTACTTTGTGCTAATCACCATCTGTAAATTTATTAATAAGTCGCTTGAGGTGTAGGGCTTGGACAAAAGGGTTTTAACACTATTACCAAGGTTTTTAATCATTTCATGATTGGAGGCTAATCCACTAACACCAATAATTTTGATATCTGGATTAATTTTTTTCAATACATTGATAGTTGTTGGCCCATCCATAGATGGCATCATCATATCAACTAACACCACACTAATTTCTTGTTGATGTTTTGTATATAGTGCGATCGCATCAATACCATCACTAGCCACTAAAACTTTATAAGCATTTTGTTCTAACCAGGTTTGAGTAACCTCTCGAATTGAATCTTCATCATCAACAACGAGAATTAATTCTCCATGCCCTGCTGGTAATTCCTGATATCTAGCTAATTTACTATCTGCTTCGATTGTTTGCGTTACGGGTAAGCAAACTTGAAACTCTGTACCTTTGCCCACTTCACTAACTACATTCACAAAACCGCTGTGGCTTTTGATAATGCCAAGGACTGTTGAAAGACCAAGCCCTGTGCCTTTACCCACTTCTTTTGTTGTGAAAAATGGCTCAAAAATTCTATCTATTATTTCTCTTTTAATTCCTATACCTGTATCGCGCACGGTAATCATCACATAAGAACCCGCCTTAGCATCAATATTCATCCGAGCATAATGGCTATCAACCCAGAAATTCTTCGCAGAAATCTTTAGGATACCGCCATGAGGCATAGCATCACGAGCATTAATGCAGAGGTTCATCAGCACTTGGTGTATCTGAGTTGCATCACCAAAGACATCCCACAGGTTTTGCCCAGGAACATCAATGTCGATTTCAATAGCTCTGGAAAATGTTTGCTTAACAATGTTTTCGATTTCTAAAATTGAATTCCGTATCTGTAAGGTTTTAAAGTTACCTACAGAGCCACGTGAAAACCATAGCACTTGTTTAACTAAATCTGCTGCACGTTTAATATTAGTTTCCATAATTGTCAGCCATTTCTGACTATTTTCATCCGGCAGCTTTGCCTCTAAAAGTTGTACTGTCATCATCATCGGTGTCAGTGCATTGTTGAGGTCATGAGCGATGCCACTTGCTAGAGTGCCAAGACTCTCCATCCGCTGGGCCCGGAGAAACTGGGCTTCAAGTTGCTTTTTCTCTGTGATGTCGGAGTTGACAATCAGGATGGATTTGGCTTGCCCCTCATCATCATTTACTAGTGTCCAGCGACTAGCAACGATGATTTCTTTGCCTTGTTTTGTGACTTGATATAACTCACCTTGCCACGCACCACTCTCAGCTAAAGTTTCCTGGATGTTTTTCAATTGCCAAAAACTTTGCTTTTGATAAAAAAGCTGATTTGCATTCTTGCCCACTACTTCTTCTGCCATCCAGCCGTAGAGATGTTCAGCCCCTTGATTCCAAAATTGAATTTGGTTAATCAAATTTTGAACGATAATCGCATCTGTGGTGATGTTAAGCAAAGCAGCTTGCTCGCGGATTTTCTGTTCTGCATCTTTGCGATCGCGTAGCGCAGCTTGCTGTTCGGTAATATCAATTACAAAACCCGCCATTCGAGCAACTTTACCTGTAGAGTCTAAAAAGATATACCCATTGTTCTCAACTGTGATATAAGTGCCATCTTTACGACATACGCGAAATTCAAGATGGAATCGCTCTTTTGTGGATAAAACGCGGTTAATCTCTTTGTTAAAAAAGCTGCGATCGTTAGGATGAATCAATTCTAACCAGCGGTTCAAACCTCCCAACATCTCAGGCATAGAGTAACCTAATATTCGCTCTACATTGCCATCATATTTAATCTCATTAGTATGCAAGTGCCAATCGTAGAGAATCTGACCACTTGCTTGAATTAGTGCTTGATAGCGATTGTTCCACTCATCTAATGCATCTGAATGACATCGTAGTTTTTCCTCTACTCGCTGACGCTCCAAAATTTCGCTCTCTAAACGGTTATTTTGCTCTGTAAGTTTTTTTGTGAGGTTCCGTAAACGTAAATGGGTATTTATCCTAGCTAAAACTTCTTGAGATTCTAAAGGTTTGGTAATGTAATCTACAGCCCCAAGATTCAAACCTTTAACTTTATCTACCTTGTCACTCATGGCAGTTATAAATATTACGGGAATATCTTGAGTGGCTGGATTGTTTTTCAAAAGTCTACAAGTCTCAAAACCGTCAATTCCTGGCATTAATACATCCAGTAAAATCAGGTCAGGTGAAGCATATTCTGCCATATAAACGGCACTTTGCCCATCTTCAGATACTAAAACTTGAAAGCTGTAATAATCTAAAAAATCAAATAATACTTGTAAATTAACAGGAGTATCATCGACTATTAAAATAACAGGTTTTTCATTTATATTAACATTCATACTTGCCTCTTATTAAATTTATTTAAAAACTTCTATAATTTATTTTTCTTGAAAATAAAATCTTTAAAATACTTACGTAAAACTACAGGTGGTAGGGGCAATTCATAAATTACTCTTATCTAAAAATCAGGGTTTCAGCTATTGTTTGCGTAACTCCTGTTTTAGCAAGTTGATGAAGATGTGTGGCAGATAGCACTCGATCGCCTACTTGTTGGAATAGCAAAAATAATTTTGCTATTTAAAATGTCTCTTGGCTGATTTGAGATACCATACTTTCTGCCAATTTTTTAGATACACACAAATTTTAGACTTAAATTAAAAAGATTTAATTAAATAAAAGTAAACTATTTCCACAAAATAGCGGTTTCCAAGTGATGAAGTATATATAGGAATCCGGTTTGATTCCTGAATTTACTTGCGTGAGCAGGGAACAGGAAAGAAGGCATAGATCCGTACTGAGTCTTGTTCAAAAATGAAATAGAAGTCCTATACCTCATTCTTATTAGAAAAAGCTATATAGCGATCGCACTTTTATTCTCTTTCCAAAAACAAATAAATATATATATGGAAAAGTTAAGGGCGCACAGCTAGCTGCACGCCCTTACTATGTTTATCTATAAAAAATCTATGGAGTTGTGGAGGGATCGAGTTTTAGCCGAGCCGTTTTGGGGTGACAGGGACTTCCCCAACAAACCTGCCCAGAAGGCATATTAGTAAAAACACTACTCCGAGCGCCAATTACAGCATTAGCCCCGATTTGCACTCCTGGCCCCACAAAACAATCAGCCGCTACCCATGCACCATTTTCAATGGTGATACTTGCTGTTTTCAACCCAAAGGCAGGATCTTGGAGATCGTGAGTACCAGTACACAGGTAACTTTTTTGGGAAACTACGCAATGTTCGCCGACTTCGATCCGATCGAGGCTATATAAAACTACGTTATCTCCAATCCAACTGTAGTTACCAATGGTAACTTTCCAGGGGTAGGTAAATCGGGCTGTAGGTCGAATTAATACACCTTTGCCGATACGAGCGCCAAATAATCGTAACAAAGCACAACGCAGAATATTTAACGGTTGAGGAGTGAGAGGAAAGGCGATCGCTTGTACAAACCACCATAATAAAACATACCAACTTGGACGCCCCCGGTCAAACCAAGATTGGTCGTATTTGCGTAAATCTACGAAAGGTTGGTCATTAGTCATTAGTCATTAGTCATTAGTCATTAGTCATTAGTCATTAGTCATTAGTCATTAGTTATTTGTTATTTGTTATTATCAGGAATCAATGGTCAATAGCTTTGCTTCTGCTTCTCTGCTCCCCTGCTCCTCTGCTCCTTCTTTTGGGATAGTTGCAGTATTTAAGTGACCACCACAGTTGCGTAATTCGTAAAGTTTAACGCCAATTTGATATTCATATTGACTCAGTAAACGTGCATAGATATATCCTGCTTTGCCATCTAAAAAACCGCGTTGAATTATATAAAATAAAACAAACCGCAAAACGGGTTTAAATGGTAGGTGTACCCAAACTTTTTTCAAAAATCTTTTGCGTTGTACGGCATCACCAAATAGATTAGCGCCGATAGTACCGCTATCATCTTTACCTGTAAGAATATTAAAATAAACCCTGGCTTCCCAGTTGGAATATCTGTTGTGCCGTTCTAACCAGTGGTAAAGGTCGCGGAAGTCTTCGTGGAGCATATCATTTTTGAGATACCCAACTTTCCCTTGCAAAATCACGTGTTCGTGAACTTCGTTATCACCAGTATTAGGAATATCTTCTGTATTTAGATTTTCGTAGCGACCTTTTTTATGTTGAAATAAACGTAGATTCCAATCAGGATATTTCCCGCCATAACGAATCCATTTTCCTAAGAAAAATACGCGGCGGTTGAGATAATAACCTGTATATTCATCATTTTGAATTGCTTGCTCAATTTCTGACCAAAGTTCGGGGGTGATGCGCTCATCACAATCTACAATTAGCACCCATTCATTACGAAAAGGCAAATTATCTAAAGACCAATTTTTCTTTTTAGGCCAGCGTCCATTGAAGTTGAATTGTACGACATTTACACCGTAACTTTTAGCAATCTCAATGCTGTTGTCAGTACTTTGAGAATCTACTACAAATATTTCATCTGCTCTGCTGAGGCTAGTAAGGCAAGCAGGCAAGTTAGCTTGTTCGTTTTTTGCCGGAATTAGTACTGAAACTGGTATTTTAGATGACATATTGAGTAAAAATTATGTTACTGGTTATTTCTTATTTGATGTAGATAAAAGACCCTGAATAGCAGCATTTAAGTAACCAATCTGACCGTAAGCATACACCAGTTTGTCAAACCGTTCTGCTGGATCGGAGAAATACTGTAAAGCTTTATACAAGCCTCGCACAAACCGTTCGCTACCTCGCTGTAATTGAGCGATCCCAGCTTTACCAGCGAGTTGTTCTCGATAGCATTCACTGATACCTTGCCACCAGCCCCGGTTTAAAAACCAAGAGCGTTGGAGGCGCTCTGGGGCTACATTATGAGCGACGAGTGCTTCGGGAAGATAAGCGACTTGCCAACCACGCTGTAGAGCAAATTCGGTCATTTGCAGTTCTTCGTTAGATAATAAATTTTTACCCACTCGACCGAGATGGGGATCGAAACCGCCAATTTCTTCGAGGAAACTGCGGCGGATAGAGTAATTTAAGCCTCTGGGTGTTAAGCCAGGTTGCTCAATGTAGATGTTACTGTCACCTAAGTCGTATGCACCCAGATTTGCAGCTAGCCCTGGAGATAGCCATCGTGGTTGTTGAATTCCTGGAGGCCACAGGAGAGTGACTTTGCCACCTGCGATCGCTAGCTTAGAATTATTGTAATAGGCAGAATATAAAACTTGTAGCCAGCCCTTACTGGCAACGGCATCATCATCTAGATAAGCAAGAATATCACCACTGGCTACCTTTGCACCCGTGTTGCGGGCGACAGATAAACCAATGGTGGGTTCAAAAACATACTTCAGGCGCGGATTGTGGCTTCTTTGTTCTACAACCTCACGAGTGCGATCGCTAGATCCATTATCAACTACCACAATTTCAAAGTCAGCCGCAAAATCCTGATCTAAAAGACTATCAATTGCAGCCCCTAAATAGGTATCTCGATTGTGGGTACAGATAATGGCAGAGATTTGGATGTCTGGCATAGATTGAATTTTGGATTTGAGATTTGGGACTTCGGCTCCTTTCGACTTCTCTACGAGACGCTACGCGAACGCTCAAGGCAAGTCGCTCAGTCGAACGATTTTAGATTAAAATCTAAATCCAACGCTATAACTGCTGAGAGTTAATCTAAACCAAAAGTTACCGACCTACCAACCGAGTTTCTTCGGAAATAATCTTTAAAACTTTACGTTTGTTGAATATGACTGTGTAAAACTACAAGAGTTTGCGCCAGTTGACTAAGGCGGGTTTCCAAAGATTGCTTGCGCCCTAACAGTTGACGTAACTTTTGGTAACGAGCGATCGCCATACTAACATTGGGAACCTGATCCGGTGGACATGGACGCGACCAAACTTTACCAGTATCGTCTACACCACAGAGGCGATAGCCAGTAATAGATGATTGATAAGATACTTTTCCACCAGTGGCACAAATTTCTTCTACGTAGTTCATCAGGCGGTCAACTTCTGCATGGCGCAGTGTCGCAGTTCCTCCTGGTTCTGGTTCGGGGGGATTGGATTCTAACCAGCCATTGACAATTGGCCCTTCTAAGTAAATATCCTGAATTTGTTTCAAAATATTTTGCAATTCTGTTTGCCAACCAGCAACAGTTTCCTGAATTTCTTGCAATAGATTCATTGCCAATGCTGGATTCGCTCCGTGGCGATGGCTACTAAAAGTGGGAGTTTTCAACTTGGGTAGGCTGGGTGTTTTGTTACCATTCTCTTCTGCTTGAAAGGTCTGCACAGATTCATGGTGAGGAAAGAAATTTTGGTCAGAAGGAGAATAATTTTCAGTATTTACGCTTAAGTCAACTGTTTGTCCTTGTGACTTTACTTCCTCATCCTGAGAGGATGGAATTTGTGTACTTTCTGTAGGTTCGTTAGCTCCGACGCTGATTCTAAAGGAGAAAGGCCGTTTTGTTGTCGAATCAGTTGTTTCGGCAGTAGAGGCAGTGCCGCGATTCCCTAAATCGTGTAGAGTTGCTTCAATGCGTTTTAAGCCTGCGTTCATAAAGACATCCTAAAGTTTGCTGTCCCCAGTAGTATTGAATAATTAAGAATGGGGTAGTTGGGATTTTTGGCTTTTGCCAGTTGTAGCATCTAATGATGCTGGTGCTAATTTTATCCCTTAAAAGTTATTTGAAACCAAAAATCTCACCCATGAAGTAAAAAAATGTGGCGATCAATTGTAACCGTGGGTATGTAGAGGAGGCAGGAAGTTAGAATTTATCTGTTGCTCTTAGAGGTTGTTTGAAAAGTGTTTGACTGTGATTTTAATTGCGTTGTTACCCCCCTTAGTCCCCCCTTGTAAAGGGGGGAAACAAGAAAAATCCGGTTCCCTCCCCCTTTACAAGGGGAGGGTTAGGGAGGGGTAAAAAATATTTGATACATCAATCACGACTTTTCAAACATCCTCTTAACCCCATCTAATTCCAGACCACGAAATTGTAGATTTTGCTGGAGGACTTAAACCACAAGCTTACTTGCGATAATAACCATAGGAGGCGACGGCAATATTCCTTCTGCCTTCTGCCTCCTGCCCTCTGCCTCCTGCCTCTCTTGTTAAAATACTCAGTAAAAAACTTTGGGTAAAATCATTTTAGTAACAGGGCCAGCACGATCTGGTAAAAGTGAATGGGCAGAAACTTTAGCTATGCAGTCAGGAAAAGCAGTTGTTTATATAGCAACAGCCACCGATAACCCAGATGACCAAGAGTGGCACCAACGCATTTTAGAACACCAACAACGTCGTCCCCAAGACTGGGTAACTTTATCTGTACCTGTGGAACTGTCTGCTACCCTTGCTGATGCCAAACCCTATACTTGCCTCTTAGTTGATTCTTTAGGGACTTGGGTTGCCAATCTCCTAGAACAGGATGAATCTAGCTGGGAAAATACCCTTGCAGAATTATTAGAGACGGTGGAATTGGTTGCTGCTGATATGCTGTTTGTAGCAGAAGAAGTGGGTTGGGGTGTGATCCCAGCTTATCCCCTTGGAAGGATGTTCCGCGATCGCCTCGGTTCTTTAGTAAGACAGCTAGCAACACTTAGCGAAACTGTTTATTTAGTGACTGGCGGCCATGTTCTCAATCTCAGCATCCTTGGTTCGCCATTGCCAAATAGAGCTGATGCTGGAACATTCAGAAGTCAAGATTCTTAACTGTTGATTCAAATTAATCTCAAATTCCAAATCTAAAATCTAGAATTGTAATATGGCAACCAAACAAGAAGTTAAAGGATACCTTGCCTACTGGTTTCAGTTGGGTAAGAGGGTGATTACGGGCAACGGTAAGGCAAGCTTTTTGCCCCAATCGGTGCTAAATGGCGATCGCTATAGTGAAGAATTTGAAGAATGCTGGCAAAAAATTATTTCACCGCAATCGGGTGATTGTTACCTTGAGGGTACACATGAAACTATTGCTGAATTGTTGACGCCAACATGGAATATGCTACCTTGCAGCCGATGCAGTATGCCAGTAGCCGCGCGAAACGTCGGGATGCCGGCGTTGTTATGTCCCTGCAATGATTTACCTAACTGGCCGAATACTGAATTGCCAGCACCGCGAGAGCCAATTAAAACTCAAAACCAACTCCAAACAATTCGCGATCGGCTTGTAAAGAATATTACATAAAAAAATTGCTATGGGACTTCCAAAGAAAAAAATATCCCACAATTAACAGTCAGCAACTTCAAGCGAGATAATTTATTTTTTGGAGTTCCCTATAAGACCAATCGCAACTTCAACGACTGTCGAAAAACTCATCTGCTCAATTTCTCAAAAATGCAGGTCTAAAACTCTTCCCACCAGGATAGAGTTAAGACCTATGTATTTTTTAGTTGCAGTAGGTTCGTTGTGGCAGGGTAGAATCTAATACAAAGGGATTATCATTACCTTGGGGTGTTTTAGCGATCGCATGACTGCGTGCTACCTCACCAGCATCAATTGGATCGTCTGCTTGCCACTTACAGAGAGTATCCTTTTGTGCTTCAAAGAAGCTTGCATTCGCCAGTTCTGGATAGACTGTGCGGAAATAGAAAATTACCCGAGCAATATCTCCTTTCTTCCCCTCTCGTGGTTCAAAGAATCCCCGTCTGAATTCACTGTATTTGTCAATATCCTGCGGACTTGGTTTGAAACTTAGCTCATCATCATCGAGATACCAAGACATAGTTTGATTATCAGGAATATCTCCAAATGGAAAGTTGGCGCGATCGCTGTTAATTTCGATCCGTGAAGCAAAGAGGTTATGCAAATCGCTTTTTGCTGGGCCCTCAGCTCCCATACTCTGCGGCCAGACGTGTTCAGCATTGATTCTGTGTCGTGCTGCTTCCTCTCTGGGTTTATCTGAATTTGGGTCGAGCGGAACACTGTAACCAGCGTAGATGTCCGTTACTGTACCGCCTTGGTTATCTATTTTGGTGTAGAGCAAATCACGGGCACTACCATATCCGAGGCTAGCACGAGGGGAGTAAAGGCTGTCTAGTTTTTCCAGTAAATCGTCTCCTGTAACACCAGAAAGAATTGTGCCTGGTGTAACTGGTGGTTCAGGGCTGCTAACTGGGACTGATGGAATGGGAGTAGTTTCACCAATCGCTGGTAGAGTAAATCGAGCAATCACAGGGTCATGATCGCTGACTGCACTAGAAATCCCTGCGTTAACGTGAACAGCATTGATCTCAGGATTTCCATTGTTAAACAAATTTGGGGTAATCAGGATTTGGTCAATTTGTTCCTTATTCCCTTGAAAGACATAAGAGAAGCGGTCATCTTGAGGAATTTTGTTTACCAAATTTTTCAGCTGATTTCCTTCAAGGATTTTAATCGGCTGGGAGTCTGGAGTATCGTTTAGATCGCCAAGGACGACAATATTTGCATTTGGGTCAGTAGTTAAGCGATTTTCGACAAATTTGTTAACAATTGTTGCCTGCTCTATCCGTTTCGGGTTGGAAGCTGCTCCTCCACTTTTAGAAGCAAAGTGATTGTTGATCAAAGTGATAGGAATATCATTGAAAGTAAATTCACCCACTAAAGGTTTGCGACTTTTTAAAAAAGCTGGATCGTCCGCAAAGCGTTCAAGCTTTTGTAGCTTAACTCGTTGAGGATTGAACAAAAAGCCTACCCGAATATTGCCACCTGGTTGGCCTCCATCAAGTCCGTTCTGAGGAGGAATTTCCCGATATTCATAGGCTGGGCCTCCTACAGATTGGATAGAACTGATCAGAGTGTCAGCAGTCAGAGTAGCATCAACTACAGAACTTAACTCAGCTCCATCATTGTCTTGTACTTCTTGCAAAGCAATAATATCTGGTTTTTCAAGATTAGTAACAATCTGGTTTGCCAAAGCTGTAAACTTACCGTTTCTCACATCATCATCGACGTTTCTGGGCGACCTATCATCAACCTTAGAAACGTTTTCCTTTTTAGGATCGAGGTTTTCGACGTTAAAGGTGGTAATCGTTAATTGCGTAGGACTCCCTACCAAAGATGTAACTTGTACAGCATGAGCGATTCCTGAAGGAAGCCAGAATGCAAGAAAAACGATAAAGCACAGTGTATGCAAGACTTTTCGGAAAGAACTCATGAACATTCTCCTTAATTGCAAATAGAGACTTAACTCAGTTGGAGCGCCATTCCGAAGATATGAGAAGCAAAGAAATTGAAGTTTTTCTAAAGCCATTTGACTAAGAAAAACAATCTATCTGTTTCAGTCCAAAATCAAGTATTGAGTGCAAGCTTATGTTTGTATTAAGAGATGTACTTCGATTCCCAAGAAGAAGTCATAACACAACCAATAATACAGCAGTCATTTGGTATTTATCAACTTATTATCTAGTCACTTGCGGATACTAAATTGCGATCGTAACTAGTAACAAATGCCTTATGCTTCTCAAGAGTGCTGAATGGGGAATCTTACTTTTTTACTCAGGACTGAGAACGGGCTAAATGCCCCGCTAATAAAACTTTGAACTGTTTTGGCCCATGCCCAATGCTCAAATTCCTAAATATTTTGCTCAATAACCGTGCCACTATAGAAAATAGAGCTGCAAATTGAGCAATAGGAAGACTAAAGAACACTGTGCAGATAACATTCTTAGGGACGAGTTCCGGTGTACCCACGCGATCGCGCAATGTTTCCAGTGTCGCTCTGAGATTACCCCAAAGGGCAGAACTGTGGTTATTTGACTGTGGCGAAGGTACTCAGCATCAAATTATGCGGAGTGAACTGAAAATCAGTCAACTCTCCCGAATTTTTATCACCCACATGCACGGCGACCACATCTTTGGCTTGATGGGACTTCTTGCTACTTGCGGCTTGGCTGGCAATGTGGAACGAATTGATCTCTATGGCCCACCTGGATTAAATGATTACATTCAATCCGCCTCACGTTATTCCTACACGCATTTTTCTTACCCGATCAAAGTTCACGCCATCCGTCCAGGGATAATTTATGAAGACAATGACTTCACCGTTAGCTGCGGTAATTTGCATCATCGAATTACAGCTTTCGGCTACCGCGTAGCCGAAAAAGACCGAGCCGGACGCTTTGATGTGGAAAAAGCCAAGGCATTGCAAATTCCTCCTGGTCGGGTTTACGGTCAACTCAAACGGGGTGAAACAGTTACCCTTACAGACGGACGGGTGATTGATGGCACCCAATTGTGCGGCCCTACAGAAATTGGTCGAAAGATTGCCTATTGTACAGATACAATTTATTGTGATGGTGCAGTGGAATTAGCTCATGATGTCGATGTATTAATTCACGAAGCAACCTTTGCCCATCAAGATGCAGATATGGCTTTCCAGCGGTTACATTCCACAACCACAATGGCAGCGCAAACAGCTTTAGCTGCTGGTGCGCATCGACTGATTATGAGTCATTTCAGTCCCCGCTATGCTCCCGGAAATACTTTAGAGTTGAAGGATCTCCTCAAAGAAGCTCGTGCTATTTTTCCCCGTACTGATATGGCTTACGATTTTATGATTCATGAAGTACCCAGACGACGGGAAATAGAGTTAACCAAGGTAAGCGTTTAAATTTTGGACTTTCCTGCGTAACGCTACGCGTAGCTTCCCTGGAAGGGTACGGCTACGCTAAGTCTAACGATTTTAGATTTTAGATTTCCTACTGAGCGCTTCTAATCTAAAATCTAAAATTAACCAGGTTCTATTTTAGATTTTAATAGTCTCAATCATAAAATCAAGCAAATAAACAGTAGCTTTATTTTCTGAGTAAGTAAACTATTTAACCAACAATTTACGGTTAACTAGATGTATCAATAATATACAAATAGTATGGTTTAAATATTTTTATCAATGTGTTTTTTCTATTACAAGTTATTAAAATAACTATAATATATCTAGTAATATTATGAGTTGGATAATTTTATACTCAAATACTTAGGAAAAATAATTAATTTTTCGTCAAGATTTTTATTCCTTAAATAAAATATTTATTAAAAATTTATCCTTCTAACACTGATTCAGAATTTATATGCATGAATTGATGAACATGAAAGCACCAGTTGGCATAATGTTGTGCCAAATTAGCTTGTCATTGTTGGAAGAAGAATTAAGTATGCGATCGCAGCTATTATACCATTTTGAAAAATGATCGCGACACATGGATTCACACCAAGCCAGACGCACCAAGGCAATTTCCAATCCAAAATCTAAAATCCAAAATCTAAAATGGTATTAGGTGTAAAAAAAATCATTTCATATTTCTCATAAATCTTCCAAATAAATATAGTGTTTCGATATTAGAGGAGTTTAATAGTGGCTAAGACTAGTCTGAATCAAAAGCAACAGGTTACTACTTCAACACAAGGCGCAGTTGACATCAGACAACTATCTACTATTTTGCTTCGCCGACGCTTTCTGATCTTTGGGGTTTCCTGTGTAGTTATGTCAGTTGCTAGCCTCTTGGCTATCAATGCAAAACCTACTTACCAGAGCAATATGCAGATATTGGTGAATTCCCATTTATCTCAAGGATCGCAGTCAAATACTCAGGTTACTAATTCAAATTCTCAAGTTGTTGATTCCACTACTCAGATGAAACTTATGCTGAGTTCTAAGTTGCTTCAAAAAGCTGTAGATTTACTCCATTCTGATTATCCTGAGCTTACTTTAGAAGATATCAATGGTCAAAAACAACATAACAAAAAAGCACCTTTAGAAGTAACTCCAGAAGCGGGAGGTATAGGAGCAAATAAAGTTTTTAATCAAGCATTTAAAGTTTCTTTTAATGATGACGATCCAGTAAAAGCACAAAGAGTACTTCAAGCGCTACAGAAAGTCTATCAAAACTACAACAAACAGCAGCAAAAAGAACGTCTGAATCAGGGATTAGCTTTTGTAAACACTCGCCTACCTGAAATGAAAAAAGAGGTAAGTAAAGCTGAGAAAAACTTAGAACAGTTTCGCAAAAAACATAAATTACTCGATCCCGAAGTCCAAAGTAAAATTCTGCTAGAATCTCTAGCCGATATTCAACAACAATTACAAACCACTCGTGCCAATCTTCAAGATGTAAACGCTCGCTACGAGAATCTAGAGCAATTAATAGCGTCTTCGTCTCAGCAGAATACACTACTTTCTTCTCGTTTAAATCAGTCAAGCCGCTATCAAGCATTATTAAGTGAAATTCAAAAGACTGAACTAGCGTTGGCTAAGGAGCGGCTCCGCTACACAGATGATTATCCATCGGTACAAAAATTAAAACAGCAACGCCAAAGTCAACTTTCCCTCTTGCGAGAAGAGGTGAAAACTATTACTAATACTAGTAAGGAAAAGCCTTTATTCAAAGGACAAATGTTAGGGGTCGATCCAACGCTAGTAGATGAGTTTGTTTTGGTACAGACAAGTGTTTTAGGACTCACTGCCAATGAAAAAAATTTAGTCGAATCAGAACAGCAACTACGCTCTGAGCTAAACAAATATCCAAGCTTAATAGCAGAATATAATCGTCTGTTGCCAAAGGTAGAAACTAGTCGTAAAAACCTTGAACAACTAATCCAGGCACAACAGTCATTAGGACTGAAAATTGCTCAGGAAGGATATAACTGGCAAGTTTTGACAGAACCTTCTCCCGGTATTTATATGGGCAACAACAGATTATTCTTTTTGGTTGGAGGAGCAGTAATTGGGCCGATTTTAGGTATCTTAGCAGCTCTGATTTTGGAAAAGTTTAATGACGCTATTTATTGTGCCGAAGATTTAAAGAAACTGACGAACCTACGTATATTAGGATCGGTACCAAAACTACCGTCACGTGGTGTCAAAAAACGGCGATTTGGCCTGCCTTGGAATGTCCGAAGTAGGTCAAATTCTTCTGTAATAGAAGCCAGCAGTAAATTGCCCGTCCATGAAACTTTGGACATGATTTATCAAAATATTCAAATATTAAAATACCCCTTACCATTCAAGTCGCTGATGTTCACTTCAGCATTACCAGGGGAAGGAAAGACAACCTTAGTATTAGGACTTGTAGCTAGCGCTGCCCGGATGCATAGACGGGTATTAGTAATTGATGCTAACCTACATAATCCTAGCCTACACAAAATCTTGGAACTATCCAATGATTGGGGACTCTCTCTGTTATTAGTTGATGAGACAACTACTCATTTTCAAGATTACATCCAGCCGATTCACCCCTCTATTGATATTTTGACTGCTGGGCCAGAACCAGAAGACACAGTGAAGTTGCTCAGTTCTCAACGAATGAAGGAACTAATAGAGCTATTTGAGCAAAGTTATGATCTAGTACTAATAGATGCTCCATCTATTTTAGGCACGGTTGATGCCAGGATTGTGGCATCTTTTTGCAATGGTATTGTAATGGTAGAGCGTATGGGGAAAGTGACTCGAACTGAACTGACTCAAGCAACAGAAATTTTGAGTAAGTTGAATTTAATTGGAATTATCGCTAATGAAGCGAGCAATTCTCAAAAGGTATTGGCATCGTAAATCGAAGAATAAAAGTTTCTCTTCCACAGCAGTCAGATTTGGACGATTCACTTTTTCTGATTTCTACCTTATATTTAAAGCAAAATGCATAATTAGTAGGAGGTGGCAACCTCCCGCGTTGGAGAACTGTCTCATCTTAAAGTAGTAGACGCCATAATCCAGAGCGTCAATTAGATACTAGTGTGATTAGATGATCGGTATGAAATTCCAACTTTACTTAGGCTCCTTATTTTCTCAGATTAAAGTACGTTATTGGTGGGTAAGTATCTTTTTGTGGATTGCTTTGGTTGCCCCAGCCCAAGCGTCTGTAATTTTACGCGTGGCAATTGAGAGGGGTGTTAATCAGGTAAAAGTAGGCAGTTCCACCACTGGGATTGTTAAGGATAGTACTGGCCGGACTCTCGGACAGTTGCCAGCGATGAGCGCATATTATGCCCAAGCCGTTCCTGGCGGAGTTGCTTTAGATAAGTGGCAGTCTGGTTTATTTTGGATTGAGCCAACTGGTAAAGGATTTGTTTATATTGGCGATCGCTGGTATCGAGGCAGAACTCTGGTTGTCCCCACAGAAAAAGGTTTAACGGCTGTTAACTGGGTTGATGACCAGGAATATCTCTACAGCGTTCTTGGTGGCGAAATGGATGCTAGCTGGCCCCAAGAAGCACTAAAAGCCCAAGCGATCGCAGCCCGCACTTACGCCCTCTACGAACGAGAAAGACAACGCAATAATCCCGTTTACGATTTAGGCAATACCCCCGATCGCTGGCAAATTTACAAAGGTGTCATCAGTGAATCTCCTGCTACTTACGCCGCAGTGGATTCTACTCTAGGGCAAGTACTAACTTACAAAAACCGGATTATTCTCTCAGTCTTCCACGCTTGTTCTGGAGGACACACCGAAAACGTAGAAGATGTTTGGGGAAATACCCTCCCTTACCTACGTGCGGTTCAAGACTACGATCAAAATATCCGCGAGTGTAATTGGGTGAAAACCTTCTCGCCCAGTGAAATTAGCGCTAAATTTCCTGAAGTGGGCAGCGTGACGGCGATGATTCCAGAGACATACTCACCTTTTCGCAGTGTTAAAGTTTTAAAAATTGTCGGTAACAAGGGCACGAAGGTGCTACAGGGTGAAGAAGTGCGAACAGCCCTCAAGTTAAAAAGTACCAAATTTAGCGTCACTAAGGGGGCTGATGGTAGTTTTGTACTACAAGGGCTTGGCTATGGTCATGCTTTAGGTATGAGTCAGTGGGGGGCGTACAATCTGGCTCGGCAAGGAGTGAACCATCTGCAAATTTTGGGACATTATTATCAAGGTGTAGCTCTAACACCAATTCAGGCGAAGTAATCAGGGATTGGGGATTGGGGATTGGGGATTGGGGATTGGGGATTGGGCGTTGGGCATTGGAAAGAGGACTTGGAGACAAGGAGAATTGGGGACAAGGGGAAAGACTTGTTGTAAGTTCTAAACTTTTGTCACCTTGTCACCTTGTCCCCTTGTCCCCTTGTCCCCTTGCTTCCCCTGCTCCCCTGCTCCTCTGCTCCCCTGCCCCTCTGCTTCCTATTCCCCACTCCCACGTTCTAAGCGCCGTTGCCATTCAGCATCAATTTTTGCAGAACGTTCAACTTCTTGGTCGAGTAAGTCAGTTTCGCTAGAATACACTAAATCTTCGTTGCCAATGACTTTTTCTGTTGCAAATTGTTGAGCATAGTTGATTTTTTGTTGCAAAAGTGCATCAGGACTTGCCAATACCCTTGCTCTGGAAAGGCGATCGCGGTTGCGATCGCCTATTTTGCGATTACGCCACTGAATCCAGAAATAACGCAATAACGGTATACCTAAAAAACCTACTCCGTAAGCCAATAGCAGCCAATAAATTCCTTGTACAAAAGCTACCAGTCCACCTAACTGGACGGCAACAGTTCCATCTCTCAATAAACTTCCCAGTACTAAAGCACCAACAAAATTTAGTATCCCTAACCCAGCACTCAGCATAATTTGCCCGGAACTTGCCGCGCTAAAACGCCAAGGAAATTCCTCTAAACGATCTGATATTGCATGACGGCGCTTTTTAACTGCACTCACCTGCAATTCTGGGAAGTAATAAACAATTTGACCTTCTGGACTTACCCCTGGTTGCCCATTAAACCGCGTCAGAACGGGCAGCATATAATCTTCGTACTCTTTTGTGTATCCTTCGCCAATGTCATCCAAATATGGGGCAATTTGTTCTGCTACAACTGCACCACGGTTACTCCGAATCACCGTAGCAATTTCTTGCCAGCGACGTTCTTCTAAGTTGGCGTTCGGATTACCATCGCCAAACAAAAACGAAAACACAGCTTCAAAGAAATTCAGATTGCTTTCTTCCCGCCTTTCAGGTCGGCGTTCCTGATAGTGGGTGTCATAATTTGGGCTAAGATACCAAAATAAATTTGGAAAATAGAAGAAGCCTCCACCGCCGGAATTACTGCCCCGATTGTCGCCGTCACGGTCTGAATTGATAGAGGTAATGATAATGAAGATGGTAACAGTTATCAGAGCGATGGAAACAGTTAAGAAAATTCCAAAAGAAATGCGAATCAGGTAAAACAGAACACTCCAGACTTTTTTCCACCATTCCTGCAATCGTAGCCGAAAGTATTTATTACGCAAAATTGCTCGAAAATTTTGTGGAAAAAGGAAAACTATATCACCTGAATCCGCTACCTGCAAATGCCCGCCAGCATCAGATGCCAGAGCTAACAAGCTTTGATTAGCTTCAGCGACGTTCAATCCTGCCTGAGTTGCCACATCACCAACGGTGACACGGTAGCCCAGTTGTTCCACAGCCTGCATGATGGTGGGACTGGGAGCCATTGCTCTCCCCTCCTATTGAAAATTATTCCTTTTCTTAAGTATAAAGTTTTATTTTGAGCGACTTAGCTGGGATAGAGGTAACAATTCAAAATTCAAAGTGTTGACGTTCGGTCTTCAACTCTTTAATTGACTAGACAATCAACAAACGATCGGACACGCAAAATGATATAATTACTTGCCTCAGCTTGGTTAAATCAGCAAATTTACTGCTCAAATATGGTTCAATACACTCTCGCTCAAAGCCCAGAAATTATCCTTACTGTTTCTGGAAAAGATTCATCCAAAGCTCGTGATAAAGCAATGGATCAGCTAATGGAACTGATGGATGCAGGTAAGCTACCCACGGAACTGGAAGAAGGATTTGGCCCTCAACAATTAATTGAGGTAAAAGAGTCAACTATTGATACTGCTAATGGTGAAGATACTATTACACAAGCTGTCCAGATTCTGAGTAACCTGGCCACGCTCAAACTGAAAGTTCAGGAGTCACGATCTGAAGCGTTGGAAATTCGTAAAGCTGTTGATATTCTATTTACTGATGACTCGGTGACAGAAGAGGAAATGACTCGACTCAAGGAAGGTTTTAAAGTTCTCAAAAACTTTGCCCAAGCTAATGTGCGTTACCAAGAAGCGCGAGCTAAAGCAGAACTAGCTAGGCAGACCCTAGATCAAGCTCTCAAATCCCCTGATAAGTAACATTTACAGAATTAGATGCATTGAAATACATCTTAAAAACTCAATTAAATACTCTAAAAGACAGGCTACTATGCCTGTCTTTAGATTAACTGGGGCGCTAGGATTCGAACCCAGGGATGGCGAGACCAAAACCCGCTGCCTTACCACTTGGCGACGCCCCAATAATTTCACTATGGTTAATATAACACTTAGTCCTGGGTTAATGTCAAGTACTTTAATAGTTGATTTCAGATAATGGGTTTTTACAGCAGGATAGTGATTGGTGGGAATCCTTGTACTTGAATTCTTTCATCGCTTCAGGTGAACCCTTGAATCTTCGTGCTTTAAGCAGAAGATTTTTTCCTTAGCATCTAAAGTCTAGTTCTCTTGATGATGAACCGCTTTGAGTCTGTCTTAACCTATTTCTTTTTCTTTAGTCTCCAGTCTCGTGAAGGAAGACCCCTGCAATCCGACTTGATGACAGTAGTTGCTTAGTAGCCAGCCATATAAAGAGTGGAATAGTCTTAGCATAGCGGCCGCAAAGTCGGCGCGGTTCTTGAATCCATCGATACAGCCATTCAAGTCCTAAGTCTCGAACTATGCGGGGTGCGCGCTTATGAATTCCGGCATAAACTGGAAAAACTCCACCCAGTCCAATCATTACAGCTTGTATTTTGCCCTTATGTTGAGCTATCCAATTTTCTTGTTTGGGACATCCCAAAGACACTAAGACAGCGCTAGCACCACTAGAGTTAATCTTTTTAACCAAGGCTTCGTCTTCAATTTCAGTTAGGGGACGAAAGGGTAGAGGTTCCATTGCCGCAATCTTTATCTGCGGAAATTCTTTCTCTAACCTGTTTTGCATCCTAGAAAGAATTTCTGTTTGGGAACCTACAAAGAAAATGCTCAGATTTTGTGTTTGAGTTAGCTGACACAAGGCGAGAAAAATATCCATCCCTGCCACACGGTCTTGGTAAAGCGCTCCCATTTTTCGCATCATCCACACCAGAGGCATACCATCAGGAGTAACTATATCTGCATTTCGCAATACGATGGCAAACTCTGGATTCCAATGGGCTTCAATGAGCATGTGTACATTGGCTACATATACAGTTTTACTCTCACGCCTACTCGCCCACTTCAGTATTGTTTGTATCTGCTCGTCAAACCGTAAAGCAGTAATAGGAAAATCAAGCACTTTTTTAGTAGGTAGAAGCACTCTCGCCACCATCAATAACTCCTGTATCCAAGAAAACAATTCATAGATTACCTAGACCAATCACAACGATTTAATATTTAGATTGGATGACTCCTGACTTTTTGTAAGCTTGTGTGATTGTTGGAAGTTAACACGTGGAGGTGCAATTGCCTTTTTAGTATACTTTTGGCTTAATCGGTAATACTAGAATTATTTACTGTTGTGTCCTAGCTTACTGTTTTATGTTAAGGATTTTAGACACTGCTTGACAAAATTCATACTTCCTTCATAATTAATTTTCAGTTAGTTCATCCAAGCATTATAATTGCGATAAATTCCTAGAGAAAAACTGTATATTAAGTAGTATACACTACTTAATTACTTAAGTATAAATGTAAAATGCTAACTAGTTAATCTGCGGGTTTTATACGTCAATATGCGCTTAAGAGGTTGAATTAATTTAGTATATTTTAAGGAATAATAATTTTCTTTTCTCTTATAATAATTTCCAAATTTATTACAGATTTAATAATGTAGTGTCTGTATTGAAAAATCTCTAAATTTTCTTTTTTTCTGAAATAAAAGCCCAAAAAATAAGGGAAAGATAAATTTATCTTTCCCTGGTCTATCGTTTTTGCTATTGTCTGGCTTGTTACTTTCTTTAAGTCTTTGGCGTAACATTTGCCTTTGTTTTTTTAGTTGACGCTTCCTAGCAGAACCGCCTCTACCTTTATCATTTCTGCCTTCTTTACGGGGAGATTCCCATCTTTTCAGGCGCATAAGTTTTTAACCTCTTTAGTACTTGTTTGGTAGTGGGCAGGAGGAGAATCGAACTCCTATGACCGTAAGGCCGCCACATTTTGAGTGTGGTGCGTCTACCAATTCCGCCACCCGCCCTTGTATCTAACCTTAACTAGTATACTCTAATTAAGGGATTTTGTAACAAGTCTGAAAATTATTTCTGAAAGTTTTGCTGGAATCACATTTCTAACAGTTCTCCGACTAAAAGCGTGGCAGGGTTAATAAACTAGGGTCAATATCCTGCATTTTGGCACAGCCGCTAAGTGCCATTGCCACATTTAACTCATCTTGTAGGAGCGAGATGACATGAGATACGCCGATTTGCCCTGCTATGGCTAGTCCCCACAATATAGGTCGTCCGATTAGTACTGCTTTTGCTCCTAATGCCAGAGCTTTGAGAATGTCTGTGCCTCTACGAATGCCGCCATCCAACAGTACTTCTACCTTGCCATCCACTGCGGCTACTATTTCAGCGAGGGCATCTAAAGAAGCGATCGCACCATCAAGTTGTCTGCCACCATGATTAGAAACAACAATTGCTTTGGCTCCATATTCTACAGCCCGCACAGCATCATCTGGGCGTAAAACTCCTTTGATAATTAAAGGTAGTGGAGATAAAGACTGCAACCATTTCAAATCGTCCCAAGTGACTGCTGGGTTGAGTTGTTGGGCAAAGTAAGTAAATAATCCAGATTCGCCTTTTTCATGGGAAATATCTAGTCCTGAGATACTAGCAAGATTAGCCAGGTGTAAGTCTTGAGGTAAAGCAAATTCATTACGTCTATCTCTCTCGCGCTGTCCGAGAACGGGTGCATCTACAGTGAGACAAAGTGCTTTGTAGCCTGCTTTATAGGCTTTTTCTACCAAAGCACGAGTTAATCCCCGATCTTTATGGATGTAAAGCTGGAACCATCGCAGAGAATCTGGAAACTGATTACATGCAGTCGCCACTTCTTCAATGCTCTTTGTTGCCATTGTACTTAACACCATACCCACACCAGCTGATGCAGCAGCTAAGGCCGTGGCAACTTCTCCGTCTGGATGGGCTAGACATTGAAAAGCCATCGGTGCAATTAACAAAGGTAGTTGCAGGGGTTGTCCTAAAATGGAGGTACTTAGATTGCGATCGCTCACATCGACTAATATTCGAGGTCGCAGCTTGACTCGCTCAAAGGCAGCACGATTATCTCGTAATGTGATTTCGTCCCAAGCACCACTGCTATAGTAATCAAGTGTCGTTTGAGATAGATATTCTTTTGCTAGCTTTTCGTACTCAAAAAGGTTGATGGGTTGAAAGCGATCGTTAGTAGATAAATCGGTAGACATCATTAAATCTATAGCAAGGGACTGGGGACTGGGGACTGGGTGAAAAGTCTTTTTGTGTCTAAGTTTTATCATCTGTTGATGTCCTAATCACCAAGGCTTGTGCTATGAGATAAAACTTTTGTTCGTAGTGAGCGATTTATCGCTCTGCATAAGATTTTAAATGGCTAGAGCCGCTGACTACGATTATTCTTTGTCAAGGCTTGCAAATGTATTTATTTTTACTTAGTTAGCGATCGCTCAATTAATTTATGTGTTGAGGCGTTGTTCAACAAATAGTATCAAGATTGCTCCCAAAAAAAGACCTCTGGCGTAAAGCAGAGGTCTTTCTGTTTCAGAACATTGTAAAATTTATAAGCAATGTAAAACGCTGATATGGTTAATTTAGTGGCTTCTGTGCCACGAACACAAAAATAGTAACCCAATTGCCAATCCCATACTGACCATTATTATTACTCCTATACCGACAATGCGTAGGCGCAGCCCGCCGCAGGCATCGCCAACATTTAGGTACAGATATAGAAATCTAATGCTGCGACCAAAACTTCATTTTATGCAAGATTTTAGGAGAACTTTTCCCAGGATTGGGCAACTAATTGGCTTAACCAGCGGCGTTGTTCCCGATCCAGTAGTGGATCGTCTGCTAACAACTGAGCGGTCAATTCTTCCAAAGATTGACCCTGAGCGCGGACAATTTTAATTACTCCAGCGATCGCACTGGCAACTAGTTCTTCATCAATTGGCTGTTGTCGCAGAGCAATAATTTCTTGGGGACTGTCTGGAATGGGATAATTCATGGCGTGGGTTTACAGAAATACAAAATGAACAATAACTTTGACAAACTCTTAAAATTTCTTCACTGAATCTTTACGAAACTAATAGGGCGGAGTTTACCTTACTTTATGCCTTAAGAAAATCTGTCTTAGTGAGTAGATTGATGGGAGATGTCAGGAAAAAATGAAAGAAATCCTTTATTTAGAAGTTCCAACTCCAGAAACAGAAACTGTGCGTAGTTGGTTACAAACAGATTTTGAACCTGGAAATGGAGAAAAAGTGCTTACTTCGGAAGGCTTTCGCCTTAGAATAGCTAGTGCTACTACAGATACTGGAGTGGCTCCTTCCGAAAACTTGCCTACAGAACTTTCGGTATTTGTCTGGTCGGTGCAACGAACTACCTATCTGAAAGTGTTTCGCTGGGCAGAACAACCTTTTCCCAGTGAAGGACAAATTCTGCAACGCTTGACCAAGGAAATCAGAAGCCGTTTTCCGCATCATTACCCAGAACCGCCAACAATTGATTTATCCCAGCAATCAATATTTACCGTACTAGGCTCTACTTACCCCCTTACCGTCAAGTATTTTCAGAAAATGCCCAACGGTGAATATGACCTAACTCGTGCCTATTGGTGGGAACAACGATGGCGCGAAGGGGTGCGGAATCCGCAACAGCCGCGTCAAGTGGTGTTTTCGCAGGGGAGCAGGGGAGCAGAGGAGCAGGGGAGCAAGGGAGCAGAGGAGCAGGGGAGCAGGGGGGAAATAAGCAATGCCCCATCCCCCATGCCCTATGCCCAGTACGACATCATCTACATTGGCGGCGCATTAGGCGTAATCCATGCAGCACTGATGGCAAAACTCGGATATAAAGTCTTGCTGGTAGAACGAATGCCCTTTGGGCGGATGAACCGAGAATGGAATATTTCCCGCGACGAGATTCAAAGCTTGGTTAACTTGGGTTTACTCACCCCCGCTGAGTTAGAAACCATCATTGCCAGGGAATACAAAGACGGATTCAATAAGTTTTTTGATGCTAATAATCCAGCCAAACTGCGATCGCCCATCCTCCACACACCCACAGTCCTAAATTTAGGCTTGGATTCCGACAAATGGCTCCAAATGTGTGGGCAAAAACTGCAAGCGGCAGGCGGTGAAATTTGGGATGAAACAGAATTTATCCGTGCAGATATTGATATATCACAGGTAGTTTTGCAAGTCAAGCACTTGCCCAGTCAGATTGAGAAGCAAGTAAGTGGACGACTGCTAATAGATGCAATGGGAACTGCCTCCCCCATCGCTTGGCAATTAAATGGTGGTCGTGCCTTTGATAGTGTCTGTCCGACAGTGGGAGCGGCAATTGAGAGCGGATTTGAACCAGGGGTATGGGATTCCCAATATGGGGATGTTCTTTACAGTCATGGGGATATTTCGCGGGGAAGGCAGTTAATTTGGGAATTGTTTCCCGCAGCAGATAAGGAACTGACGATTTATTTATTTCATTACCACGAAGTCAATGCTGAAAATCCCGGTTCTTTGCTGGAGATGTACGAAGACTTTTTCACAATTTTGCCAGAGTATCGCAGGTGCGATATGGACAAATTGGTGTGGAAAAAGCCGACATTTGGGTATATACCAGGGCATTTTAGTGTGGGGAGTCGCGATCGCACAGTTGCCTTCGATCGATTGATGGCGATTGGTGATGCAGCATCACTCCAATCTCCGCTCGTTTTCACCGGTTTTGGTTCCCTAGTTCGCAACTTAGAGCGCTTAACAACGCTCTTGGATACTGCCCTCAAACATGACTTGTTGAGTTTCCGCCACTTGAACCAAATTCGCGCCTACCAAAGCAACGTTTCTGTGACTTGGCTATTTTCCAAAGGGATGATGGTTCCCACAGGGAAATTTTTACCACCACAACGGATTAACTCCATGCTCAATACCTTTTTTGGGCTGTTAGCAGACGAACCGCCAGAGGTGGCAGATAACTTCATCAAAGATCGGTGTGATTGGTTAACCTTTAACCGTTTAGCACTGAAAGCAGCCAGGAAAAATCCTGCCTTGCTTTTATGGATTTGGGAACTTGCTGGCCCTAGAGATTTAGTGCGATGGCTTGGTAGTTATTTCAACTTCGGTCGTCATGCCCTGGTTAATGCTTTATTAAGCCCGTGGTTGCCGCGCTTCTTAAACCGGGTAGGTTCTTGGCTAGAACCCCGAAATCCAAGCTTGTGGCTGTGGTTATTGGCGATTAATTATGCAATCGCCACAGGCAAACCGCGATCGTCAAGTCAGGTAGCAAAAACCAACCCAGAAGCCATAATTCCGAAGTCAGAAGCAAGAATTCTGAATTAGGAATGGAGCATGGAACATTAGGCATTAATCACTTGTACAGACGCGATTAATCGCGTCTCTCCTAACTCTTGGGGCGAAAATTCGGCAGTTCTACAGATGCCAATGATTTACGCCCCTTGGGTGGGCGCTGGGGATAAACTACTGGTGAAGGTGAATTGTCATCATTGGTGTTATCACCTAATGACTCTGAGGACAAATCACTTGCTGACAATTGAGAAACTTCTAACCAGTAGTCTTCAGTTTCTCCAACAGGCGTTTCGGTGTGAGATGGATTAGAGGAAAGCAGTAAGTTATTAGCTGGTGAAAGCACAGAATCCGTCGTCCAAGAAGTAGAGGTAGTTGCAGAAGGATTAATTTCTGCCTTCAAATCTTCCTCGTGTGGATTTTCTAGTTCCTCATCGTCTTCTAAGATTGTTGCTAAAGTCTCCCAAATAGGCACATCACTAACATCGGTTTTCGCAGCAGGTGGTGGTGATGTAGATGCAGGCTGGGAGGTGAAAAACATTTGGATTAAACTATCTAATTGCCGATCTAAATTTGATGAATCCGCAGGTGAAACCGCTTCAGTTGTATCTGGATCATCAACTTTTGGAGATGGCGCGGGTTGTGTTGGTGTTGGCGTGTCTTTCTTAACTGTCCAGTTCCAAGGAGATGATGGCGGTGTTGCAGGAGCTTCATTTCTTTGGAATGGAATTGGTGCTGAAGGTTCACCCCAAGAATTATCTAGATCGTTACTTAATGATTCTTCTTCTCCTGACCAAGGTTGAATTGGCTGGGCGTTAGGAAACAAAGACCGAGCTTTTCTAGAAAATCTTCCTTGGCTACTAGTTATGTCTTTAGGATGTTTGGCAGCATCCTCTAAGGAGTCATAGCTAGGAACCGAGGTATCTAGACATTTTTCCAAAGCTGCTTTGAATTGCAGCGTCTGGCGTTGTTGTCGCATCAGTCTAGTACGTAACTCCCGACAAACATTTTCTGATTGCAATAACTGCTGAGATTGTTCGTTGTTATTAGTGTGTAGCAACGTACATTCTCGCTCTAACTGGGCTAGGCGTTGTTGGCTAATTTGTAGCTGTGCTTTATAAGTATCAGTGAAAATTTCCTGACGTTGAACAGTCTGTACAGCAGTTTCTAATTGTTGAAATAAAGATTTTATCTGTTCTTGAGCCGCAGCTAGTTCCTGAGTGTGTTGGTTGAGCATCGACTCACTAACGCTAGAACGCGTTTTCTGCCACTGCAAAACCTTTTCTGACTCAGCTAGGTTGTCTTTTAGCTGCTCCACTTGTTCATACAATTTATTGTTAGCCGCACGTAATTCTTCGTTCAATGCCAGCAATTTTTGAAATTCCGAGTCAATAAGTGCTTGTTTGCCGCTTTCAGGCTCTGCAACCCAGTCCTGCTGGGTGGTATCTTGTGAAAATTGTGTATCTTCAGCTGGCATGAGGAGTGGCAGTTTCTTAACTGTCATATTGTCATTAGGCACAACTGAGTAAAAGGGACAATTCGCCTGCTCTGATTGTGGCGAATTAGCAGAATTTAGGGATTCCATCACAGCCCCCTTGTTTGAGGTGTCAGCTTCATTCATCACTCTTGACTCACCTGCTTAAAAATATTTAGCAGTGCTGGCATTAGCATTGCTTATCAACTGTGTCTAATCAGGGTTTGCTCTAGAAGCTAAGTTTAACTCTCTCCAAGCACCAGCAATTAATTATCAATTGGTGTTCCCCATTTTGTATCTAGACTGATGCCGTTATAACATTATGATGCTCTGCCCCGTCAAGAAGAGGTGGAAGGGGAACTCTGGCCGCCTTTGAAGATAGGCCAGAGCGAGGAGAAACCCGATACATTAAAAATTAAACTGTATTGGCTGGCTGATGAAGTTTTTTACATAAAAAACTGCCTTAATATACTTTATTTTTTAATATCGCATCTGTCTTAAGATATAAAATATGATTTTTTCTGAAATACATTTTGTAATTCCTGATTGAGTACTTAGATTTAGATATAGATGTCCGTACAAGTATCTACTCTTCAATGATAATTCTCTCATCCGAAGCGATCGCTATTTAATGTCAGCAAACAACTAAGAGCTTTCGCTATAACTGCAATCTTAAGAGATATCGCTCAATACGAATAAATACTTATAAAGTCTTAATAAAGACGTAACAATTCGTTTAAGTAAAATATAAAACTTTTTTAAAGAGTAATCTCAACTTAGTGAGGACTTTTTTCTCGATAAATACATTGCCAGTAGGGAATTGCAGGTTTTATTAGTTATAAGCTTTTCGATCGACTTATCTTCAATACGTCAAGTTTGTTTAATGACTGGAATAAAATTGTTTAAAGTATACTTTATTACTTAATAACAATATTTACACTGTATATTAATTTACGATAAAAATATTTAAGTTGAGCATTAATACGGATACTAATTTTAATTTTTTTATTAAAGAATAATTGTAATAACCGCGGTTTCTACTATAAGTAAAGTAATTATAAAGACCATAATTACTGAAAATTAATCTGGTTGTAGCGCGAAATAAAGTGTTGCAGCAGTTAGGCTTTTTCAAAAAAATCAAAATTTAAAATCGGGGTGCTAAAGATGACTGATATACTTGCAATGAGCGCAAATATCAAGCAAGAGAATGCTAAATTACCGCAGTTTGTAGAAAATTGTGACAGCTTTTGGGACAAAGAAATCAGACCGTTATTTACAGATGAGTCTCTATCTTTCAAGGTTAAAACTCTTAACGGAAACTATGCCAAGTACGTGAACTTGGATAATGGAGCTACAACCACACCCTTTGCAACCCTCAAGCAGTACGTGGACGAAATGCTTGACACCTATGGCAGCGTACATCGAGGTTCTGGGCAAAAATCCATCATCACTACACGAGAATATGACGCCAGTCGAAACATCATTCGTGACTTTGTCGGGTCATCTTCAAATAACTATGTAATCTTTGCCAAGAATACAACAGAAGCAATTAATGGAGCTGCCACACTTTGGGCAAAAAAACCTGGAAAAATTCTAGTTTCTGATATCGAGCATTCATCTAACCTGCTGCCTTGGGTTACTAGAGACGAGGTTGTGCAGTACAGAACACAGCCAGATGGGAGTGTAAGTATTGCAGAAATTGAAGATATCTTCAAGGCACACCAAAATCTCCCCGAAGCCGAGCAAATTAAGTTAGTAACTATTACAGGTGCTTCGACAATTACAGGTTATAGACCACCAATTTACGAAATCGCAGCTTTAGCACATCGGTATGGTGCGAAGATATTCGCTGACGTGTGTCAGTTAATTCAGCATGAACGAGTCGATATGTGTGCTGATGACGATCCATGTCATTTAGATTTTGTAGCTTTCTCTGGACACAAGATGTATGCCCCTTATGGAACCGGGGTTTTGCTGGGGCCAAAAGAATTTTTTGATAGCTCCTACCCTTATCAAATTGGGGGTGGAAACTTGCCTTATATCACTAGAAACCTAGAGATCAAGCGTTTTTATACAGAACGGGCCCATGACCCCGGAACACCAAACGCAATGGGTGCGATCGCTATTGCCAAGGCGATTGAAATTATCGAAGCAGTAGGGCGCGATCGCATTGCTCAGTATGAACGCTCTCTAGTTGAATTTACATATACACGGCTTGGGCTGATTCCTGGTGTCAAATTACATATTCCTGGAGATAATTTAGCCCATGTTATTCCCTTTGATATTGATGGATTTGACGGACGCTTAGTAGCAGAAATTTTGGCACAAGAATACGGTATTGGGGTTCGGGCTGGGGCTTTCTGCACTTATGAATACATTCGCAAACTCAAGAATGTTTCAGACGAACAAGACTGTGAGATTGCTCAAGAAGTAGACAGAGGAATTACACGGAACATTCCTAGTATTATCCGAGCCAGCTTTGCTGTATATAATACATTAGAAGATTGCGATCGCTTTATAAATGCGATCGCTCAAATAGCTAAAAACGGATTAGCTCACTATTTGCCTAACTACACACAAGATCCGATAACTGGTGTTTGGACAGCAATAAACAGCTAGTTTTTTAGGGCATTGGGCATGGGGGAGGCAGTGCGGTCTTCTCCCAAGGGGAGACGCCAAGGGCGATGGGGTCTCCCCAAGTGGAGCAACTGCCGTCATTGGGCATTGGTTTTTCTCCTTGTCTCCCTTATCTCTTTCATCTCCCTTTGCCCCTTCATTACTCTGTGCCTTAATTACGAATTACGAATTATAAATTACAAGGGGGTAATAGCTTGAGCGATGAAAACCTCTTTGACCAAGAGGATTATCTAAAGGCACGGGTTGAACAGTGCATCTGGCAAAAAAGCACAGATGCAGGTATTTCGCGCCAGCGCTTTCTGAAAATACTAGCTACTATGGTTGGCGCTACAGCCATCGGGGGGTTAGCTAAACCTGCGCTTGCTCACAGTCAGGCAGCTATTAAAACTAAAGGCAGTAAAATACTTAAGCCATTGCCACCAGGGTATATCTCTCATAGCAAAGGTACATTAGAGATGAACTGGGAAGCGATGTATGGGCGTGGTTATTTAGTACCAAATGATTGGTTCTATGTTCACAACCGCAGCGCACCTCTCCCTTTTGATCCGTCTACATGGCGTTTGCAAATTCATGGAACTGGCGTTTCTGCCCCTAGTGAGTTTACTTACGATCAAATCATCGCCATGCCATCCATCTCAGTCACTTGTGCCATTGAATGTGCTGCTAACGGTCGGCGCTTCTTTGAAGAGGCTTACAACACACCACTCCCTGGAACACGGTGGAGACTTGGGGCTATTGGTGTGGCTGAGTGGACTGGTGTACCACTTGGTATGTTATTAGAGCGAGCTGGATTGAAATCCACAGCGAAAGACGTACTCGTTGAGGGTGCAGATGTGGATTCGCTGGACTCTAAGGAGACAAATAAATCCAAGTTCAGCAGTGTAGTTCCAATTAGCAAAGCATTAGCAGATAACTCGCTCGTCGTCTACGCAATGAATGGAGAACCATTACCTCCAGATCATGGTCAGCCGTGCCGTGTGTTATTCCCTGGTTGGGGAGGAAACGCCAACGTTAAATGGATTGAGCGAATTGAAGTTTCCCAAACACCGATATATACGCAGTGGGTAACAGAGCAAATGGTGCTAGTTGGTGCAGATTACCCAGCGATCGCACCATATAAAGGTAAGCTGATTACCTATCAAAATGTTAAGAGCGCTTTCGAGTTGGCATGGCCAGCTACTCTTTCTGCTAAAACCCACTTACTACGTGGACGTTCTTGGTCTGGGAAAGGAAAAATTATCCGTGTGGAAGTCAGCCTAGATGGTGGTAAAACTTGGCAATTTGCAAGACTGAGAGAACCAAATTTTCCATTTGCGTGGGTACGCTGGGACATTGAATGGAACCCACTTCCTGGGGAATATTTTCTCCAGGCTCGTGCTACTGACAATTTAGGTAATACACAACCGAGTACAGTTCCGTGGAATGACTCTGGATTGCTTTACGGAGGTGTTGTTAGCCATCCGGTGACAGTACAGGCATGAGGAAAATAAGGGAGTATCAGGGGTACAAGAAGAATAATCTATGCCCAATGCCCAATGCCCAATGCCCAATGCCCAATGCCCAATGCCCAATGCCCA